>CAKUWM010000014.1 GCA_934699305.1 uncultured Saprospiraceae bacterium
GTAATATGATTGTGTAAATAATGTAATGGAACGAAACTTATTTTTCAGATTTATCTTTTTCTGATTCTTTCATTCCGGTTTTAATTTCTTCTTCGATATTGGCTCTTGCAGAGTTAAATTCCCTGATGCCTTTTCCAAGACCTCGCATCAGTTCCGGAATTTTCTTGCCGCCAAAAAGTAGTAGAAGTGCAAAGAATATCAGAATTCCTTCCGGCATTCCCAATCCTAAAATTAATATTGATGAAAACATATCTTAAAAATTAATTTTTATATAATGTCGAATCAATGGCTCGAACTATTATTTAAACGTTTTTTATTTACAAATGATTAATCGGTTAACATTATTTTTTTAATCCTATTTCACGAAGTCTTTCGTTGAGGTATTCACCTGCTGTAATAGGTTCATAATGTAATGGGTTAGAATCAGTCACACATTGCCCAAGACAAGTCAGATCCATCTCGCTTCTTGGATGGAGGAAAAATGGAATTGAAAGTCGGGGATTATGCCATTCTTCTCTTGGCGGATTCACCACTCTATGCGTTGTTGAAATCAAATGGTTATTGGTCAGCCTTTGAAGCATATCGCCCACATTGACGACAATTTCATCCGCTTCAGGAATTACATCCAACCATTGACCTTGCAGATTGAGAACCTGCAAGCCGCCGGCAGAAGCTCCTACAAGCAGTGTAATAAGATTGATATCTTCGTGTTGTTCTGATCGAATAGCAGTCTTTGGTTCTTCTGTTATTGGCGGATAATGTATTGCTCGTAAGATACTATTGCCATTGTGTATTTTAGGGGCGAAATATTGATTTCCAAGTCCTAAAAACTCACCAATAGCAGCTAACAGCTGAGAGCCTGATTTTTCAAAAGCTTTATACAGTTCATTCCCTTTGTCCGTGAAATTTGTCATTTCTTTTACCACCACATTGTGCGGATATTCAGACTTGATGGCATCCGCATCTGTTACAGTTTGGCCGATTTGGAAAAATTCTTTCAAATCGCCGACAGTGGATTGCTTGGCGTGTTCTTTTCCAAAGGAAGTATAACCACGCTGGCCGGCCAGTCCAGATACCTCATACGATCTTTTCACGTCAACCGGTAGGGCAAAAAATGCTTTTGCGTCAGCATAAAACTCATCAACTAAGGCTTTTGGTATGCCATGGTTGATGACGCCAACAAACCCAACATTGTGGAAGGCGTTACCCAAATCGGCAACAAATTGTTGTTTATCTTCTATTGACCCATTGGTGTATTTACTCAAATCAACTAAAGGAATAGCACGTGTACTCATAAGATAAGAATTAGGGTGCAAAGATAGCAATTTTAATGAATGAAGTGCCAATTATTCAAACCTAAAAAAAAGAGACTGCCCATTTACGGACAGTCTCCTTATTTCTCGTGGGAAAGTAAAATTATTTAGTATCCCAGAACAATCGTGTTGCAGCATCATCTCCACCGATTGCAGCACCCGCAGCTGTTGTGTTAGAAGCGTTTAGTGTATTTTCGATGATAGGATAAATCAATCGTTTTGGTATTTCCGGAACACCTTGTGCATCAGGCTTCACCAATGCAGGGAAGTCTAATCTTCTCCAATCGGTCCATGCGTCAAAACCTCTATTGTACATAGCCAACCACTTTTGATTTCCAATTTTCTGTTGCCATGTATCACCGGCAGTAGCATAACTTACACCGGCTTGAGCAAGGTAGTCAGCAGTGCCTGTTGCGCCCCAATAGTCCATAGAAGCTGAAATCGCAGCGTTGTAAAATTCTTCTGCATTACCGGAAATAAATCCCCGTTCTACTGCTTCTGCAAGAAGGAAATTCACTTCAGCAGCATCTAAGAAGTTACCGGGAAATGTAGGAGCAGCTACTTTCTTGCTCACAGTAGAGTTAGCAGCATACACATTACTAAATCCATAAGTACCTCCTTTGAATGAACCATCTTCCAATGCAGTAAAGTATGCTGCACGACGAGGATCATTCAGACCATTCATCATATCAACTATTGTATTGGCAGCTACAAAGTCACGTCGTGCACTCAACGGTGGTACATCATTTGACAATGGGTTGTTATTAGGAGAAGATCCTAAATAAGCGAACAAAGCATTATCAGAGTTATCAGTAATCAACTTACCAAGATCAGTTGCTGCTTCTGCAACTTTTCCTTTTGCAGTACCGGCATCTGAATCCGCAATAACCATTGCAAGTTTCAATTTCAAGGAATTACCGAATTTAACCCACTTGCTCATATCACCTTTATAGATCAAGTCAGCGCTACCAAATCCCGCATCAGCAGCAGAAATGGTATTTAATGCTTCTTCCAATCTACTAAACAAGTCATTAGTGACAGTTTTAGCATCATCATAAACAGGTTGAGTATTATTAATATCCAATGCCTGAGAATAAGGAAGATTACCAAAAGTATTTACCAAGACACTCCAAGAATACACTTCCATTATTGAAATGGCCGCCAACTTATTCTTTTTTACAACATCAGGTAAAGTATTATCGGCATTTACCAATCTTTTTGCCTCTTTAAGGTCAACCAATACAGATGAATAGACTGCATTCCATAGTGCTTGTGGAATAGTCCTTGTAGTCATGTCATAACGTGGCTCATCCAGATAAGTTGTAGCAGTAACATGCTGCACATAAAATCTGAAAACATTCGTATTGACATTTATACTATTCAATGCATCAGCAAGAACCTTCTGAGAGTATGAAAACATGGGATCAGCAGAGACACTCGAAGGACTCTTTGTATTCACGTTATAATCATCCAAACTATTCACACAACTAGTCAATAGCAGGATTGGTAATAAAGCTATAAATAATAATTTTTTCATCATTTTTTTCTTTTAATTGATTAGAACTTCAATTTAACATTAAAACCAAATGTACGAACAGAAGGATATGCACCACCCTGGTGACCGGATACGTTACCGGCACTATAAATATCTTCAGGGTCAGCATAAGGAAGGTTTTTGTGAATAATCCACAAGTTTCTTCCGGTCAATGAAATATCAGCGCCTTTTATAAATCTTGAATTTTCAAACAATTTTTTATCCAAAGAGTATGTCAAATTAAGTTCTCTTAGCTTAACAAATGATGCATCATATATAAATGCCTCATTTGGGTTATTTGCAATACCAAATGGAGATACATCTGAATTCTCAGCACTTACTCTGATATCATTTTTAGAACCATCTTCTTTAACACCGTCTAAAATCAATCCTCCGCCTTGGTCAATAGTATTTCTTACCGGATTACCTAAATCATTTGTTCCGGCAGTTTCAGGATACAATCCTACATACTGTCCATAAGCCTGGTCTAATGAATAGATATCACCTCCAAACTTAGCAGAAATCAAGAAGTTAAAGCTAATGTTTTTCCAGCTCAAAGTAGAACCAATACCACCGAACCAATCAGGGGTCACATTACCAATAACTTGAGCTGATTTTGACATGTAATAACCATCGTCTCTAACTGTTTTTTGTCCATTTGTATATACAAAACCTCTGCCCACCAAAACACCATAAGGAAGACCCGGTCTAGCTACAAGAGATACACCACTTTGGAAAGTAGCGATAACGATTTCCTTCGTATTTTCATCATACAACTCAACAACTTCGTTTTTGTTCTTTGCAAAGTTAAATGTCAAAGTCCAACTTAAGTCTTTCGTTCTTACAGGTGTAACATTCAATATTGCTTCAATACCTTTGTTATTTACAGAACCTGCGTTGATAAACTTAGATGTATAACCAGATGCACCAGTAACCTGAATAGGAATAATTTGGTCAAAAGTTGTTGCATCGTAATAAGTCAATTCAAGACCAATTCTGCTCTTAAATAAAGTGAAGTCTAAACCAACTTCAGTAGATTTTGTTCTTTCCGGCTTCAAATCCGCATTATTCTTACGAGAAGGAAGTGAGAAGAATGGTACTGAACCAAATGCAGTCGGTTTATCATATACATCATAGATACTTAATGCTGGAGCATCATTACCTACCTCTGTATAAGAAAGTCTTAACTTACCATAATCTAACCAATCTTGCTTAAGTATTTCTGAGAATACAAAACCTGCAGATACTGAAGGATAGAAATATGTATTATTGGCTTCAGGAAGTGTTGTTGAACGGTCTCTTCTGAAAGTACCATCTACAAACAAATACTTATTAAATCCAATTGTTGCTGTTGCAAATAAACCATCAACTCCAATCGGAACATACGATTCAGATGGAGGTACAGGAGTACCCTTTGAGTTAGAGATTGAATATAATCCATCGACAACAAGATCCGTATTGGTTGTGCTGAAAATAGAGTACAAATAACTTCTTCTAACGTTAGTACCGGCAGTTACATCCAAAGAAATCATCTCTGATAAATTCTTGTTGTAATTGGCAAAAAAGTCATAGTTATATTCTTTGTAACTTCTGTTGTAGATGTTATAAAGACCTAAGTCAACTGATGCTTTATTGTTTCTTTCTTCCTGCTGGTCAAAAGACAAGTCAGCTCCAGCGCGACCTACCAATGATAATCCAGGAAGGACAGTATATTGTGCTGTTATGTTACCGAAGTATCTATTTCTAGAATCCGTTGTATAGTTTTTGTAACGTGCGAAATAAGGATTATCCCAATAAATTGGACTTTCACCTGTTACATCAGCCCAGTTCCAAGTAGCATTAGTGCCTTGTCTGTCATAAGCTTCTTTCAAATCAAGAATGTCCACATTGGTTTGATACCATTGTCTGAAAGAGGTATTAGGGTTTCTGTTACCATAACCTATACCTTGACGACCTGTAGCAGCTTCATTGGTAAAGTTGATATTAGAGCTGATTTTAAATTTAGAATTTGGCTCTAATGATCCACCTATGTTAAACATGTTTTTGTACAAGCTACTATTAGGCATTACACCTTTCTCGTCATTACGGTTGTATCCAATCTTGAAAGTAGAAGTTTTTCCTCCACCTGCAATATTGATACCTTGATTGCTTGAGAAACCTGTTTCATAGAACTTAGAAACCGGATTTTTTGCAGCTACCCAAGGAGTTTTCTTCTTGTAATATGGGTTATTAGGATTCGGATCGACAGATCTCCAGTCATATACCAAGAAATTAGGATCAAAGGCTGCGCCATAAGAACCATCTTCTGTAAATGGCACAAATGGCTCTTCTACGCCCGGAGTCAAGATATCAGAACCTAAGAAACCAGGATTACCAGAGTATGTATAGAAATCAGGACCATATCCGGCACCATACTTATCTTGCTGAGTTATGAAAGTAGAATTGTCAATTTTTCCCCAAGAAAAACCGGAATTCAAAGTAACGTCAAAACTTTCTTTTCTTCCTTTTTTAGTAGTAATGACAACAACACCATTTGCTCCACGGCTACCATATAATGCAGCAGCTGCACCTTTCAATACAGTGATACTTTCAATATCCAGTGGGTTGATGTCGGCTGCACTTGAACCGTAGTCAAATCCTTCACGACCTTGTTGAGTTGAAGAACTTGTCAAAGTAGCATTAGAAGCCGGCACACCGTCGATTACGAACAATGCCTGGTTGTTACCGGTGATAGACTTGTATCCTCTAAGAACAACGTTAGTAGAAGCGCCCATCGTGTTATTGGAACGGATATCCAATCCGGCAACCTTGCCTGCCAGAGCATTAACAAAGTCATTGTTTCTGACGACATTCACTTCATCCCCACTTACTTTTTGAGCAGAAACAGAAAGCTCATTTCGCTTTCTTTCTAAACCATAAGCAGTAACAACAACTTCATCCAACAGTCTCTTGTCAGTTTCTAAAGTAACTGCTACCGTGTTGGACACACCGTCTAAGGTGTATTCTTTAGTAACATAGCCGGTATAGGATACGACCAATACCGAGTTGTTTGAAGGTACTCTCAAACTAAACTTACCGTCTAAATCAGTAACGGTGCCGTCTGTAGTGCCCTTAATCAAAATACTTGCCCCAGCCAATGGTTCAGATTTTTCATCTGTTACCATTCCTGAAATGTTCCGCTGACCGTATGAGATCGCAAAACCAAGGACAAGCAAAAATAGTGTAAACATTGTTTTTTTCATGCCTGAACTTTTTGATTATTTAATTATGAATTACAATATGAGTTTCAAATGTAGCAAACTTATGGAAAATCCTACAATTTATTTTACTTTTTTTAGCTTTTGACAAAAATAATCAATATAAAGTTTTGAGTTACAGTTTTATTTAAGAATTTAATTTATTCATTTTTTTTTGCTATTTCTTTATCATTTCCAATTTATTACATTAATTTTTCTTCAAAAATGTTATCGAATGAGCCCTGCTTGTCCTTTACATTACTATTATAGCGTGACAAGAAAATTCCAAAAACTATTTAACTATCGGATATCATAGTTCATTTTAATCCAAATTCCGCAATAGACAAATACAGAATCGCTTTACGACTCGCAATCCATGATTATTCGAACCTCGGGATATCCCTCATAATCAGCACAATACGGTTTTTCAAATTCTTTATTGCAGAATTACATCTAACTATATCGCAATTATCTGGATCTCAAAGCCATTGAACTTTATTACTTCGTAGCTATTTGGGCATCACCTTAGCACAATTGGCCAATGAAATTTTCTTGTCAGCTATTATCTGCAACTCTTTAATATGAATAAATACTGAACTCTTCAACCGCAAAAAAGGTTAATCCTCCAAATAACCGTATTTACCTCTATTGAAATCCTGATAAGCCATCTCCAATTCTTCATGCGTATTCATAACAAAAGGCCCATAAGCAGCTACCGGTTCGTGAATTGGCTCACCTGACATAAAAAGAATGGTAACATCTTCCGATGCTGTAAATTCAACTTCTTCACCTATGTTTTCAAATAAAACAAGAGAGCCGTTTTCGGCATTTTGTCCATTTACGTTGGCGCTACCATGTACCATCAAAGCAGCTGTATTCCAATTTTCAAGTGTTTTAACCGTAAGCTTAGCATCTTTCTTGAGATGAATATTCATAAGATTAATGGGAGAAAAGGTCTTTGCTGCACTTTTAACACCATTAAATTCGCCTGCAATAATTTCGACTTTTCCCTTACCACCTTCTAAGTCAAAGTAACCAAACTCAGCCGGTGTCAATTTCTGATAACCCGGATTTTCATTTTTAAATGCCTTCGGCAAATTGACCCAAAGCTGTACCATGTGAAACACGCCACCTTGACGACTAAATTCTTTTTCGTGATATTCTTTATGCAAAATACCGCTTCCGGCAGTCATCCACTGAACTTCGCCGGGATTGATAACTCCGCTATTTCCGGCACTATCATGATGAGCCACACTACCCTGATAAGCGATGGTCACCGTCTCAAATCCACGGTGTGGGTGTACACCAACACCTCTTGGGCTTTCACGTGGCGAAAAATCAACCGGCTCATTGTAATCCAATAATAAAAAAGGGCTCAACCGCTGAATACTAATCTTGTCGCTCGGGAAAAAGGTATTTACCCTGAATCCATCCCCCACCATGTGAATTGAATCATTTTTCAAAATCATCTGAATCTTTCTCAATGTCATAATATATATACGTTTATTTATACCATAAACCCCTTGACTACATCGAAAGTTCTGATTTTGAATAGATTGGCACTTTTCTTAATCTACCTTTAGAAATTTACACAAAAAAAGGAAGGATAACAATTATTCTAAAGGAAATGGGGCATAAATTCAACCAAAATTCCGCATTAGACAAATATGGAATAGATTTACAACTCGTAATCAATGGTTTATAGCAGCCATTGAAACAATTTGTACATCAGAGCATCTCTCATAATCAGCACGATACGGTTTCCAAAACCATTATTGCGGAATTCGAGTTTAAAGAATCTCCTATTCGGAAGACACTATCGTTATCCCTAAATTGCACATAAAATGTATAGTCGTCACCTCGACCAATTTTGCTCACGCATCCGATAAGAAACGCTGCATATATGACAGTTACAAGAAAAATATTTTTCAAGGACAGGCTCTTATTATTCGCTAAAAAGCCTATATTTCAACACAGCTCAATTAATCTTTATTTCCCCTGATTTTGAAGCTGAAGTAGTATTTCAGTCTTTTCTTCACTTTCAACAAATTACTATCTTCGGGATCTATCAACCTGTAAAAAGGAGTAGTTTCCAGCTCGCAATATCCATACATAGTTTCATCCGGTTTAAAATCAGCTGTGCTCAATTCAATTTTTTTGATCTTTATGGGAATGGTGACTGTATTTGTAAGTGTGTCCCCTATATTCAGTTTTAACGCTTTGAAGTCACCCATAGTCTCCATGTATTCAGATTGTACATTACCTTGGAATACCCTATGCTCTATTATCGTAGTGCTATAGAAGAAGCCCATTCTGCAGTATAAGGTATCTCCACTATACTTTGAAAATACATACATCACATCAGCATTGAGCTCTTGAGTTTCCTTATCCTGTTCAGTTATCACTGTGGGAACGGTAAACGTATCTTTCCTTTTTACAGGGAACACGACATCATCCAGATTGAGGGTATCTTCCTTGTTACAAGTTATAAAGGCAGTTCCTACGTATGTACCAATCTCACTAAGGTCCCGCAACTCTTCTATCGTATTCGCTTTTTGTATCTCATACGCCGCCATAATGTCTTTATTGATCGTAACTTGTGCTGTCACATTTTGCATCATAATCAATAACGGGAGATAAATAATTGACAACTTACAGAAATTTACTTTCATAGGAATTGTTGTTTTAATTGTTTCATTGTGATTGATCCGCAGGCAGGATAAAAACCTGTTTCGAATCTATTATAAAATACCCTAATGTTTTGATTTCTGCCATAGAAATAGAATAAAGCTCAATACCTCCTTTACTGACAAAGAACAAATTGCTATTGGTCTCCGGATTGCCTCCTGTAAAAGTGCAGCCTAAAAAAATCCCCTGTCCCCAACGGAGAGCAGGGATATGAACATCATAAACAACCAGCTTTTCTGATAACCGTATCGTATCTATGTCGGTCCCTTTAATTCTTGATGAAAAAGACCTATCATCGGTGCCTTTATCAAACGCTACCATAAACTCCTGCTCAGGCATTTCTCCCTCTAAATGAACGCAAGAGAAAAACCAAGAGATTACTATAAAAAAGAGATAAACAAATATTTTTTTCATGGACAGGCACTTTTTACAAATTCTGCATAAGAGTCAGCATTGACAAGATGTTGAATTGTGCTAAGAGTTTCGTATTCGTCAGTTCCATGATATGCCACATCTGCTAAGGCTTGATATTGGTGCATCCATTCATGTATCAGAGTAGTCCATTGACCTTGTTCGCTCCCATTCCAATATACCGGATCACATAATCTAATATCTGTTATCTGGAATCCCGGAAAAGCCCATGCCCAAACGGAAGTTCCACAAAGGCCTTCACCAGTTAATTGGATAGCATAAGTAACTCCAATCGAACGTTTCCTTATGGCAGATAATTTAAACTTAATGACATTTGCTAATATTTTAGAATGGTTTCCTCCAAAATTGGCATCAAGAGCAAGTCGTACGGTACTTGGATTTGTGCCATCATAGTTTGATAATTGTTCTATGATACATTTTAATCTTTCCCTTGCTTTATTATGTCTGTAGAAAAGGATCTCCCTTTGCCCAACCGAACATGTGGGACATGGGGCATCATCGTAAGTTTGGAAGCCCATATCATATAGGAATTCCATTTTTTCTTGATAGGTTTCATATCCTATTTGATTTAACAAATCCGCAGCTTCTCCAAATTCATCTTCACTTATTTCGTCTGCTACACAATTTACATATTCTGGATTTAATATGTCACAATTTCCATTTTGTGCAAGATTAATCGCTTCCAGATGAAAAGCGTTTATCCATGGTTTATTGCTGTAAAAAGTATAATGGTTTACAAGTATCACCAACTCCTGCCGATGATTCAGCAGCCATGTTTTGGTCTCATTATTGTTATCATTGTAACCCAAAAGCTGAAAGTAATAATCTGCCAGAACGCTCATCACACATCTTTCAAAACCATCCGCTCTTTCATTGCAATTGGATGCGATCATGTCCATATAACTGTAGGACAGACGGATATCATAGTAGGCCATTATATAGTTCAGATAGGACCATCTGAAGTTGTCCAATACACATTGCTCTATAGCCGTCTCGGTAGGCGCACACCAGCACTGACCTTTATCTCCCGCATTTATCACGATGTCCAGCGGCACCTTCAGGTTATTTCTTAACTGGATGCCCTGACCCTTCTCGTAAGCATAGGGCTTTTTCTGACAGTCATCCGTACCTGTACATCCATTACATACCGTCACATCGTCAAAGCCATTGCGCCAGTCCCCGTCACAGTCCCGTACATACAGCCAGTCGCACTGTACCT
Organism: uncultured Saprospiraceae bacterium; assembly: GCA_934699305.1. Taxonomy (GTDB): domain Bacteria; phylum Bacteroidota; class Bacteroidia; order Chitinophagales; family Saprospiraceae; genus Parvibacillus. Next base: position 10,423 of record CAKUWM010000014.1, read on the forward strand.
CCCTCGTCTCCAGACTGCCGCCCTGCACAGGATCCCAACAATCGGGCTCCGGCTCAAACTGGTAGTCCACCCAGTCCCAGAAGTCATCCCACCCGTCGCTGATGTCATCCCAGAAGTCCTCCCAGAAGTCGATCCAGTCAGAGAAGTCGATCTCCAGACCTCCGTTTAGCTCAGGATAGCTATACGCATCCCAGAAGTCATCGTATTCGCCGTACAGGTCCTCCATATTCTCCTCCCAATAGCCCCGTACCGCCTGCTCAAAGTTATTGATGTTCGGATGTCGACTGAGGAAGTCATTCCAGTCCTGATCCTCCCAGTTTGGTATGCCGTCCATATCATGATCCAAATGGATCGGCAGGTGGCCCGCTATATACGTGATACGTCGGTCATCGTCATAGCACAGGTTGATAAGTCTCCACGGACATTCTACAGGATTGATCACGCCCGGCGGTGTGTACTGCCCCAGCAGTCCTTCTCCCCGGCATATCCGGCTGCTCATGCCCGCTGAGCTCTTCCTGAATATCTTCTCATTCATCTGCACAAACTGCTTCAGGTAGTAGCGGTATTGCGGATACTCCGCATCCGTCACGGACAGCAACCGCTCCCGGCTCATCGGGTTGTACCGGTACTGGCCGTTCAACGGGTTGCGGTAGGCCACCAGCAGACCCGACAGGCTGTCCGCCCCGTCCCTCGCAAACGGGATGAACACTACCGGAGGACCTGTAGGTCCGTCCTGGTATATCTTCGATTCCAACCACATCGGATAACCTACCCTGCTTATATAGTTATTCGTAAAGTTCTGCGCCGCGTTCTTTGCCGACAAGTCGCTCACCACAGACCGCAGGATCGGATTGGCCGAGATCGGGTAGCTCTCACGAAGCGTAAGGTCGCCACGGCTCCGCTGCAGGTCGAAGAAGTCGCCATTAGCCTGAAACACTGTCTCCGTGGTCAATGAATCCTTACTGCAGCCCACCAGGAACAACATAAATAAAAAAGCCAGCGTCATATAACCTTGTAACCGTACATGCATAACCGACCGAGTGCTGTTTATTTGTTTCATATCTATTTCTAAGGTTCGATTTTACATTTAGAATCTGTTTTAATTTATTTCTTTCTCAATAGGCTACCAATCAATTTTCAGATTAATCTGATTATAAAAGGCAACTTTCTTGACTTTAGCGTCAACAAATCTGGTCGAAAATATTGTCATCGTATTTATATTTTTATAGCGTTTCACTGCCTAAATATACGAATAATTTTATTATTTATCTTAATTATGCATATTATTGGATTTTGCCGTGCTAAGGTCTCATTATACCTATTGTTTCTATCCAATGCGGAATTTGGGTTCAAAGTGGTATGACAACTATAGTTTACTGTATAAAAAAGACCATCGATGCTCGAAGGATGGTCCATTAGATTTGATATTTTTTGATTTTAGCTTTTCAAGTGTCGTGTCAAGATCAAGTAGTATAGCAACTATCAAACCTATTTGTCCGAATAGTGATAATCTATAATGACACCATTAGCAAATAGCTTATTCTGCTGTACAGAAAACTTACTATTCGGGGGAACAAATATAAGCACCATAGTCTGTTTGGGTGACAACTTTAACACTTTATTTTCATAATTAACATTACTAATAAATTTTTGACTCACAGCATCATACAATCTATTATCCTTTGAATCAACCGGTAACCTCAATGACACATTATCATTGTGCGGGTTATATATTAAATAAGTCGGATATGCATCATTTTTTCGATACATATCGGTAGCAAGACAATCCACCATAAGCACTCCTTCCTTTTCTGTAGGATGAATAATGCCTCCAAAAAATCCAACATGGCCACTTCCATAAATTGAAAACATGGTTTCATCCGGCATTCCTGATGCCCACAACGGGCCGTCACCTTGAGCAAAGGGTGACCGGTGTTCAAACCCCTTGATGGTCGGATGTTGTACGATACCTTCATAAGCAATCACATTATTGGTAATCGCTTTCTTACCGGGCAAAGCCTGAAGAGAATCAGGAATATCATAAGGATAAAACAAACGGGAAGCATTGGAAGCATTGAGTAGCCATTTGGCAATGGATGCGGCATATCGCTGGTCATAACGCACCATGGGCAAAAGTGGCCATGTCAAATCAAAAGTATTCATAGCAAAGCCATATCCACCCTTATCCTTGGTACTTCCATATAATCCGGATATATCGTAACCATTCCATCTGCCTGTCAAGACACCCCATCCATCCCGATTGACCGAAGTACCGTCAAATGTCCAGTTTAAAAACTTCAAAACATCGTAATCTTTTCCTAATTCAGCATTGAGTCGTGCAGCCAAGTACGCCCCAAACGGCATAAAAAGTTCATAGTTTCTATTTTCCTTTTGATTCTGCAATGCGTGCAATGCCATCTCGGCACCTTTAAGATATTTCTCTTCTTTAAACTTTATATAAGCAGAATATAGTACAAATGCATATCCGGCAGCCACATCTTCCTGAGTTGGTATGTGATTTGTACTCCCTTTCATTTTATCAAAATCAAAATATGAGTATGAATAATTGTCTTTCAATAATAGTGCAGAAGTCAAAAACTGATCGGCAATCTTTCTTTGTAAATCCTCAATTCCATTGACCTTAGGATAATAATTAGCCATGCCGTAAAACAAAACATTATTATAAATATCATACCAGTAATCATTGCCGTATCCCCCACCAATGTGGGCTTTTTTACTTGTAAAATTCATGATTACATTCCAGCCATTATCTTTATTGAAATAATTTTTAGTCATTTCAACATAATTCATCCCATTTTGATTGGCTTTGTCCACTCCGACTAATGTTGCTCCTATAATTGAACCAAGTGCACCTATCGCTTCATGGTTCTCGCCATCATTGACTGTTGGTCCTTCTCGAATATCGCCTATTGCCGTATATAACCCAAAGGTATTCTGCGGAAAGTTCCGTTTCATCGAATCTATCCAAATAAACGGACGAAATTCACCTTTTTCTTCAAAATTATATACATATTTATCAAAGTCTAAAGCCGTTTTACGCCAATCTTTCATAGCATAAGGCGTGGGCATATCCGGCATCTCATCGACTCTTGGAATAGCAATCTGAACAAGCGTTTTTGACGGAGGAGGAATATTAATTTGTTTACTCGTGCACGACAAAAAAAACAAGGTTGAAAATAAAATAATAATCAATAGAATTCTCATATCAATAAGTATCAAGATGAATGTATTAAGAACGGTTGACATCTGAGGCTTCCTTAAAGCCTTTATCTTTCACAATTTTTCCGGCTATCCCTATAGAAAACAATTGTATTGCAGCTATCACAAGCAGGGCATATCGAAGAGCGACATATTCACTGACATATCTAGCCAAGACTATAAACAAGCCACAACCGATGAGTCGCCCGGCTAATAAACCGATTTCATGATTGAAGATATATGCAAAGTTGTTGCGTCCTTCTTTGTTGGAAACAAAATCTATGACTTGCAGCTGTATCGGAAAATATGCTATATCTAACAGTGGTCGGGCAAAACTGAGACATACTACGAAAAGTATGGCTCCAACTGCTGAATATAAAGAAGCATTGAATATTGCTCCAATCATAAACAATATTAAACCAATGGTGAAAATCTTCATCCGATGTTCCGGCTTTGTCAATCTTCCTAAAATATACAAAAGGATGGCCGACAAGAAGGCAGCGATAGACAAAATAGTTCCTAAGCTTCCTTCTTCACCCACCAGTGTTCTAATAAGCATAACGGGAGCTGTAACAATATAACCCTGAGCTACTCCTTTGAGCACGGATAATGATAACATTTTATACCAAAGTGGATGGAATTTAAAAAATATAAATGGTGTCTTAGCCGGGTTTTCAAAGTGACCTCGATGCACTAAAATCGAAGAAACAACGGTCAATGTAAAAACAAATCCGGCCAGACAATAATAGGCGACATTGATATTTCCTGCAAACCAGCCATTTGCCTTTGTGGATGCAATAAATGCTCCGGCACCAAAGGGTATTATTATCCCTGCTATGGTGTAAAAGAATGTTTCAATGCCATAATAATAATTTCGATTATCATTATTGGTGGTATTAAGTGCCAAAAAATCCCGATTAGCCCAGAAGAATCCATACGACAAGCCCATAATCAAACCCGTCCCAAATATCCCCCATGTCGTAAGCTTATCTAATGACATCATGGCTGCCATAGAAATGCCGCTCAACAACATACCTAAAGAATAAAGCCTACTAATTTTGAAATAATTGAGAAGGAATCCATTCAATGCGAAGGTTGCCGGAATTCCAATATATAATGCCAGCTGGAAGATTACTACCAGGCTGATATCGCTCGAATTGCGCATTATATAGGCGCCTATAAACAATTCAATTATAGGCAAGACCAAAGCATAAATCAGGTTGGTCAACAGCAAGACCCGCATGGGGAGTGGGTGTGATTTAAAAAAGGTTAATTCTTTACCTATCATCTTTTAAATTTCATCGATGGTTAGAAGCAATATTTAAGGCAAGTTGAGGCTTTAAAGAATTCAATACATCGCTTATTTTCAATTTTCCAAAGCAAATCACCTCATCTGATGCCCCATAATACAAAGTTATTTCATCATCTTGAACAATATGCCCATTAGAAAATACAACATTTCCAAAAAAGCCATTTTTTTCATAATCCATCTCAGGGCTTAAAATGGGCTCTTTGGAGCGCGCCAATACCTTTGATGGATCATCTAAATCTAAGAGCACGGCACCTAAGTGATAGACATGATTATAATCAGCTCCATGATATATCTCTAGCCAGCCCAAAGGTGTCTTTATGGGAGAGGCTCCAGCACCAACTCTCGCACAATCCCAATGTCCGGGTCGAGTTGTCAAAACACAAGTATGATGACCCCAATGAATAAGGTCAGGTGAGCTGGATATCCAAATGAAATTTCCACCTAAATCCACTCCCGACGGTCGATGTAAAGCATAATAACTGTCGCCAATTTTTTCTTGAAAAATACAACAATCCTTATTATGGGGAGCAAAGATCATCCCTTCCCGTTGTATATTACGCCAATCACGAGTGCGCATCAAACCGACACCAACGCCATAAGGAGAGACTTGAGTATATGTCAATAAGTATTCTCCATCGATACAATTGACCCGACAATCTTCTATGCCATAAGTCTCTTGCGATCCCATACCAAATATTCTTGTAGGAAGATGTTGTGGTTCATAAAAGTTGATACCATCATCACTACACACCAAACATAGGTGCGACATAGTAGTTAAATAGGACTGTCCATCGTATTTAATAACCCGAGAATCACTCAAATCAATCTCAGGATCTTCCACATCAAATTCCATGATCTCAACCTGATTGTCCCCATTATTAAAAGGAAAAGAAATTGTCCCTATTTTCTGGACTGGTCTTTCGGCGATGCGCAAAATAAGCCACACTTTCCCTTCAAAGGTAAAAACACCCGGATTGAGAACACATTCTACGACAAATCCATCTTGACTTGGTTTAATATCCTTTGTTGACAAAATGGGGTTATGTTCATATCTCTTTATCATAAAGAAGCAATAAATAATTTAAAAAAAGGGGGCAAGCCCAATGCACCCACCCCCTAAAACAGTAAAGTACTATTTGACTTGAAACTTGACACTACCCAAGCTGTGCTCATCAGACACAAAGTTCAGATAATAAACCCCCGGACTTAAATTGGATGTAGATACACCAATGCGATGTGCCGGCAGTGTGCCTGCGCTATATCGTATGGCACCTACTTGTCTCCCTTGTACATCCATGACACGTATCAACATCGATGCGGCAGAATTGAACCGATGTTCGACCCATATTTTATCTGTCGTAGGATTGGGATAAACAGATTCTACCAAAGTAGCCATCTCGTCGTCCATACTTTTAGTACCCGTAGTACCACTGTTAAATAATTTTGATGCTTCTTCTGCAGTAATAGCTTTGTTATACAATTTTATTTCGTCTAAGGCTCCGTGAAAATATTGTCCACCTTCAACCGGATTGCTTGCCATACAGAATGGAAGCGCTGTAGAGTTTAGCAAGCCGGGAGCAGAAACTTCATTTACCATTTCCCCATTTACGTATATACGGTTGTTGACTCCATCGTGTGTCATGATGACATGCCACCAGAAGCCCGGAACCATTTCATTCCCATCTTTAGAATCCATATCTGAGATAAGTGATGGGAATTGAGTTGTTTTAGAATTCGTTGTAAATACAATACGTGTATGTTTAGGAAGAGAAATCTTCCATCTTTCGCTCCAATGCCCAAAATCAAGAACATAGGCTTCTGCATCATTTGGATTAACTTCATCGACGCGTATCCAAAATGCTATGGTCGCAAAGTCAGAAATAAGCTGAACTGCGTTAGGAACTAAGACAGAATCCTGAACTCCATCAAACTTAATATTCTGTGCTCCTCCATTGGGATGTGTTGTTGTTTCGAAAGTAGCATCTCCTCCTATCACACCATGATTGGCGTAAGGCGTAGCATCGTTGGCGTTGCCTTCAAATGGGTAGTAAGCCACCAATCCAGCTTCACCTGCATCTACTTCTTTCGTTGTACTCAACGTCACTTCAGAAACTTCAGAATTGTTGCCTGCGCGGTCAAATGCATAAACCTCAAAAGAATAAAGCGTCTCAGCATCAAGGTTATTAACCAATACAGAAACGGCATTGCCGGCCAAAGTATCATAGACAAATCCATCGACTGACACTACATATCCCTTCACCTCTCTGTCATCTGTTGAGGCCTCCCAGAATAATAAAACCGAATGTGCGCCTGCTGTTCCGTCCAGATTGCCGGGAGCTGTAGGAGGTGTTGTATCCGGAGTTTCATCTTCACCTGTAGTAACTTGTAAGGTAGATATTCCTGATTCATTTCCGGCAGCATCCACTGCACTAACTCCAAAAGAATACAATGTAAGTGGCGACAGATCTACCAACTTATGCCCTGTTTCACTTGTTGTTGCAACAACTGAACCATCCTGATACACATTATAAGCGACAACACCTACGTTATCCTCTGAAGGCGACCAATTTAATTGAACATTGGTATTTTTAACATCTGCTGTAATATCAAGTGGCGTAGAAGGAGCATCCACATCCAGTTGTGGTTGCTCAACAGACTGTTCTGCATACAAGGCTGCAACTTCAACATCATTCAATGCTTTGTTATATATTCTGACTTCATCCAGGCTTCCATCAAAATAATTTCCCCCATCTATTGGATTATATCCTATTCCCAATGGATGCGTAGTGCTGTTGAGTGTTCCTGCCACAGCTTTACTAGCGACTTCCACTCCATTGAAATATATTTTATCATTAACTCCGTCGTGTGTCATCACTACGTGTGTCCATGCGCCCGGAGTGATAGAGCTACCGCCGCTATCCATATCAGAGATACCGGAAGAGTTGTTGGTTGTAAATACTAATTTACCATGGCTAGGCAAAGATATTTTCCATCTCTCTTGCCAACCTCCATTAGAAAGGATAAATGCTTCGCCTGTGGCAGGGATATTCTTTGCATTGATCCAAAAAGCAATAGTAGTAAAGTCGGAGTTTTGTTGTTCGGAATTGGCAGCTGTCATTTCGTTACTCGCTCCATCAAAGCTATAGGCTTGATTAGCATTATCAAACCGATCCTTAGCAACCTGAGCACCATTTGCATTTGCATTGTTTTTAAAAGGCGAGGAATCATCGGTATTGCCTGAAAATGTATAGTTGGCAATGAGTGGATCCGTGATTGACGGTGCGTCTTTTTGAGCATTATAGAGATCAGCTATTTCAGCGGAAGACAAAGCACGATTGTATATTGTAACGTCATCTAAGCTTCCTTTCATAAAGTTACCTCCATCTATCGGATTCCATCCAAGTCCGAGAACTGCCGACGTGTGATTTAATGTTCCGGCAACAGCTTTTCTATTGGCTTCTACACCATTTATGTATATTATATCATCCGTGCCATCATGTACAGCAACGACATGTGTCCATTGCCCGGGAACAATAGCGTGACCATCTCCCGCATCCATATCGGAGATTCCTGAGCTGGCATTAGTGGTAAACACAACTTTCCCATGGTTGGGAACCGATATTTTAACCCGCTGCTGCCAGCCGCCATTGGATACTAAAAATGCTTCACCGGAAGGGGGTAATTCATCTAAATTGACCCAAAAGCTGTATGTGGCATAGTCAGAATTCAGAGCAGTAGAATTAGAGGCACTTACAGAAGATGCGCCATCGAAATGAGCCGCATTATTTGCCCAGCCAAATCTGTTCTTTGTATAAGTTATACTCCCATCAGCATCATTTCTATACTGCGAATCATCATTATTATTACTATCAAATAAATAGGAAGCAGCGATATCAGATGGAGTACCCGTAAAAGTGGATTGTGAAGTATATAAATCAGCTACATCCTGATCTGACATTGCATAATTATATATTTGCACTTCATCAATATTCCCATCAAAGTAGCTACCATTGTCGATGGCGTCAAATCCGATGCCAAGTGGATATTCAGTATCATTGAGAGCTCCGGTTACATCCTTGGAGTTAGCCAATGTACCATTGATAAATATCTTGTCTTTCGTTCCATCATGTATTGCCACTACGTGTGTCCATTTTCCGGGGACTATTTCATTTCCTCCGCCGGCATCTATATCAGAGATGCCTGATGTAGAATTGGTCGTAAAGACTAATTTTCCGTGTGAGGGTACGGAAATCTTGATGCGTTGCTGCCAACCACCGTTAGAGACGACAAAGGCCTCTCCGGAAGGTGGAAGTGATTTAGCATTAATCCAGAAACTAATGGTTATATAATCCGAATTCAAAGCATTGGAATTGGAGGCTACAAAGGTTGATGAAGCACCATCAAAACCCAATGCACTTTTTCCAAAGCCAAACCTATCAGTCTGATTGCCCACATTGGTCACGATACCATGATTGCCAAACGAACTATAATCCTGTCCATTTCCATCCATCTTATAATTAGCAACCATCTGAGGTGTAACCCCCGGAGCTGTACTTTCGGCAGTAAATAAGTCAAAAATCTGTGTTGCATCTAAAGCTTCTCCAAAAACCTTTATGTCATCAATAGTTCCATTGAAAAAGTTGGCATTATCAATAGGATTATAACCAAATCCGAAAGAAGCTGACGTATTATTCAGATCACCGGGGGCATCTTTTGAATTGGCCAACTGTCCATCCAAATAAATCAAGTCCTTCGTTCCATCTTGTACAAAGACCCAATGTTGCCATATACCGGGCTTCATTTCATGGTTGTCACCGGCATCCACATCAACAATACCGTTGGAAGTATTGGTCGTCCATACCGGTTTGCCATGGTTGGGTACAGAAACCTTATATCTTTCCTGCCAACCGCCATAAGAAAAGAGAAACATTTCACCCTGAACAGGGATCTCATTGACACGAACCCACATTGAAATGGTAGTGTGCTGTGTATTAAATGCATTGTCGGAAGACAACCACAATGCAGTCTGAGTACCATCAAAGGAAGCCGCGTTTTTCGCAATGCCAAATCTATCCTGATTTAGCTTTATACCATTGACAGAGGGTTGCTTACCTGATACTCCTTCCGTGACATTGCCGGAGAAGTTGAAGCTGATTATTGGGCTTTGAGCCATCAGAGAAAAACTCCCTAACAGACAAAGCAGAAGTAGAATTGTAAAATAATGTAATTGTTTCATAACAAATATTTTTTATTTACAGCAATAAGTAAAGCCTAAAGAGACTGTTTAAGACTGATGTAAAAGTAGAATCAATAAAAATATATTTATGATACTTTTACAGTAAAGTATAATATTATTATGAAATTAAAACAAATTTATACCAAACATTATTTTGATGTCTTTTAAGGCGCTATAATATTATTGTATTCATTATTGCCGTTTTAGAGAAAAATAATTTATATTTAATCTAAATAATAATTGCCTTAGCGATTTAATAACAGGAATCAAGCCTGACTAAATAAAGAATTTATTGGAGGGTAAACCATGCAAAATATAAATTTGTCTCCCATAGTAGGAATGTCTGAGCGACGCAACTATTTTGCGCTACCGATTATACAGAGCAAAAAGAAGAAAGAGTGTTGTAAAAAGTATAAAAAAGGCAAAAGGTGTAAGTCATGCCCAGGCAAAAAGAAGCATTAATTTTTCTTCAATTTATTGATTTTCAGCTTCAGGGAATGGATGCCCGGCAAGCTATCCCGCCGTGTATTTTGGAAGAAAGTCATTGAATACGTTCCTTTTTCTTTAAATTTTGCGACGGGTTGTATGGCTATTGGCGCCATAAGATAGTTACCGCTTGTTTCCCCCATCCAGTTGCCTGAGGGATCGGCAAATTCAAGGGACAATACATCCACCTTTGTCGTTTTATCCGGATAGTGAGATTTTATTTTCACATAGCAATTTTCAAATGGGAAGGCGTCTGTATGCTTGACGTCTAACTCCATTGTATATAACTGCGCCGTATCGGGGATGTCAAAAGTAAAGGTGAGTGTATCATTGTATCCCCATATATCTCCTGCCAATTCTTCTTCATGACTATAGATATTTCCGGTGCAGGAAGTAAAGGCAGCTATTCCAAAGAGTCCTAATAACCCCAAGATTCCATTTTTCAATTGGTACAATTTCATCATGATTTCATTCATTCAAGCTGATTGCTTTTGCAGATACTATTTGCAAAAATACACTTTCCCTTCAAACCATTCCGATGAAAGCATGTAAAATCTGTAATCCTCTTAATTTTCAAACATTTCCTTCATACGCTGAAAGAAACCTTTGGATTGCTTGGTCGGGTCAGGGCTAAAGTTGGGCATATTTCTCAATTTATCCAACAGGGCTTTTTCTTCCTCATTGAGTTTTTGAGGTGTCCACACATTAACCTGAATCAGTTGGTCTCCTCTGCCATACTGCTGAAGTGCAGGGAGGCCTTTTCCTCTAAGACGAAATATCTTACCGGATTGGGTACCTGCGGGTATTTTTATCCGTGCCTTACCATCGATGGTAGGGACTTCGGCGGACAAGCCCAATGCAGCATCCGCAATATTGATATTTAGGTCGTAGAGCAGGTTATTATCGTCTCTTTCAAGACTTTCATGAGGAAGTTCTTCAATCGTAATAATAAGGTCACCTGCAGGTCCATTCTTTTTCCCGGCATTACCTTTGCCGGACATAGATAGTTGCATGCCATCAGCTACGCCTGCCGGTATATCAAACTCTATGGTTTCTTCAGCCTGAACGCGTCCATCACCTTTACAGTTGGCACAGTTGGCGGTAACGACTTTACCCGAGCCATGACACGTAGGGCAAGTTGCAGTGGTCTGCATCTGTCCTAAGAAAGTATTTCTCACCTGGCGTACTGCTCCTTGTCCATTACAGGTTGTACAAGTTTTGACAGAAGAGCGATCTTTAGCCCCTGAGCCGCCACATGTATGGCAGCTTACACTTTTATTGACTCTAATTTTCTTTTTGACACCTGAATTGATTTCTTCAAGGGTCATTTTAATTTTTATCCGAAGGTTGCTTCCACGTTGACCATTGTTCTGTGATCGGCTTTGTCCTCCGCCGAAGAAAGAACCGAATGGGGAATCTTCAAACACATTACCAAAGTTGGCAAAGATATCGTCCATAGTCATTCCATGGCCGCCGAATCCACCACCCCCATAATTAGGATCCACGCCGGCATGGCCCATTCGATCATATCTTGCTCGCTTATCCGGGTTGCTCAAAACTTCGTATGCTTCGGCAGCTTCTTTAAACTTCTCTTCAACTTCTTTGTCTCCCGGATTTCTGTCCGGATGGTATTGCATTGCTATCTTGCGATAGGCCTTTTTAAGTTCTGCTTCATCGACTCCTTTTGACACTCCAAGGACTTCGTAATAATCGCGTTTTGACATTGTCTAAAATTAATTTGCTTTAAATAATAAAATTAGGACTATGCCCCAACAACCACTTTCGCGTGACGTATCAACTTATCGTTGAGCAAATAACCTTTTTCGATGGTATCGATCACCTTGCCTACCATAGATGGATCCGGCGACTGAATATGAGAAATAGCATCATGCAACTCCGGATCAAACGTTACATTGTCAGATTCTAACGCTACAAGACCTTTGGAGCTCATCAATGCTTGTAATTTTTTATAGACCAATAAAACACCTTCTACAAATCCATCTTGGTCTGACATTTCCTCAGCAATCTTTTTTGTCCTGTCAAAATCGTCTAAAACAGGCAACAATGCTGACAATATGTCTTGAGAGGCTGTCTTTATGAGCTCATATTTCTCTTTTTGAGTCCGCTTTCTGAAGTTTTCGAACTCGGCAAAAAGTCGCAAATTCTTATCTTCGAGTTCAGCAATCCTTGCCGTGAGTTGAGCGACCTCATCCGCAGCGCCTGTCGTATCCGCCACACCCTCATCAATCAATTCGTCGGTATTATCTATTTGATCCATATTTTCTTTATCATTTTTTTGCATAGCTATCTGAAATTTCTTAATTTATGTGCAAAATCGCTTCCATACTTTACAATCAGGACATTTTGGCATAAAGGGCGCAAAAAGGCTTTAACCCAAATTCCTATTAATGGCAAAGTGTTGTCAATAAGAAACATATCGCCAACTTTCTGTTTTGCTGAATTCAAAGTGGTATTAAAAATATCAAATGACATTATCTTGACAATTAACGACTTGCAAAGTAATTTGACGCAATGGCATTGCAAATAAATTTGCAATTATTCGATATCATTTAGGTGTTGTAACCAAATTAGATTTACCAATTTTTTCGAAAATTTCATTATATCTGAATTAGCTATTTCTACATATTATTGTTTTGTATAATTTAAATTTTTAGCTTAAAGAAAATGGCAAAACACCATCTATTTCAACAATTGTTTTTTACCTTTACATCTAAACCCTAAAAAATCACCTATGCCAACACGTGCACTTATTAGTTTCGACTGGGCGATGAAGCGCCTTTTAAGAAACAAAGCCAATTTCGGTATCCTTAACGGATTCTGACAGAATTGCTCAAGGAGGAGATTATCGTACAACACATTCTCGAGTCGGAAAGCAACCCAGAAGATGAACAGGACAAGTCCAACAAGCTCGACCTACTGTGTATCAATCAAAAAGACGAATTGATAGCCATTGAGATACAGTATTATGGTCAGCCCGATTATTT
>CAKUWM010000015.1 GCA_934699305.1 uncultured Saprospiraceae bacterium
GGCTTAGAGGCATTATTACAGGCCCCTTAGTACATGGTAGTTTGAATCATTTATTTTCCAATCTACCTCCATTATTGTTTTCTATTTTTCTGATCCGATATTTTTATAAAAAACAATTTGCAATAATTTTTATAGCCAACTATTTCCTTACAGGTGTGATGGTATGGTGTTTTGCCAGAGATGTGTCACATATCGGTATTAGTGGCGTTGTATATGCCTTGATTTCATTTATATTTTGGACGGGTATTTTCGTAAGAAACAAAACCAGTATAATATTAGCATTATTAGTACTTATGGTATATAGTGGGATGTTTTCGGGCATTTTGCCTCTTCCTGAAATGATTGAGAAAAATATTTCTTGGGAAAGCCATCTTCTGGGAGGATTGGTAGGTATTTTAGTTGCGTGGTGGCAGAAAGATACCATCAAAAAGTCTTTAGCCTCACAAAGCACGCCTAGAACCTATACCATTGAAGAACAAAGGCAGCCTTACCTTCCTCCAGACACTTTTGATAAAACCAAATGGGAACGTTATTTAGATGAACAGAAATCAAAATTTGATCCTTTTCAATAAATTATCATAGCACGAAAAGGACAATCCTTGACGTCAATCAAACGCTTTCCTCTCAATACAACTATCTTACGATGGTAATATCTCCTTTATAGACTATTTCTCTGCCGTCACGCATTAGCAAGATTACCTGATACACAAATACCGCAGGAGCATTGGCCCTCTGTTCTCCATATCTGCCATTCCAGCCATATCCCTCCTCATTGGGCGGTACATCACGAATCGAATACTGGACATCCCCCCACCTATTGTATATCGTCATGCTCTTCACTCGCTCTACATTCCGATCTGATTGTACATAAAAGACATCATTCACTCCATCGTTATTTGGACTGATTACATTCGGCATAAATACCCGGATCACACTCTTTACCCGTACCTCCAATGAGTCCGTCGCACTACAACCATTCTTGTCACTTACCGTTGCTATATAAGTCGTCGTATATAATGGCTTTACCGTCAACTCATCACAATTATTACAATTTGTTCCCGATGGATTGGAGGTCCAGTTGATCACTCCTCCATTGACTCCTATCTCTACATCCGGTACTATCGTCACCACATCCCCCTCCGGTATCACTGTATTTTGACCCAACTCTATCGTCACTTCTTTCGGATTATCCAAATATATCGGAACCTCATATTTACATCCATTCACGTCCGTTACTCGTAGTATGTGATTGCCCGGACCTACATTACTATATTCTGTCTGTGTACTATAACTACTACCATCTAACGCATAACTGAAGGCCGGTGTGCCACCATCTATCCCCACTATCTGTATCTGTCCATCTCCCTTGTTATAACAACTGATGCTATCTATTGTATAATTGATCGCATTTATTGCAGCATTGTCCTTCGTTACCACTACTTCATCTCGCTGCACACAGCCAGTCTTTGTATTCGTTACTATCAACTCATACGTCCCGGCATCTTGCAGTCCTGTTATCGTTGATGTCGTCCCCAGTACCTTTCCCGTTGCTTTATTTACCCATTCGTATGTATAGTCCGTTCCCGAAGATGATCCACTCCCTCCTATATTCACTGATGTCGTAACACAATCTATGTAGCCATCTGTTCCGGCATCCGACTGAGGTAACACATTCTTATCTACCGTTATCGTTGACTTATCATCTGGACACAACTTCAATGGACTGCTTACTGTATAATTAAAGGTATAACCCAAGCCCTGCGGAATACTTCCCATATTCAACTGCCCTGTCGTCGCATTAAATGAACTCCCTATTCCCACTGCTCCCGTATATACCCATACTCCGCCTCCCTGCTGCTGTGTCAACACCGTATCCAAATCAATACTGCCCTGATAATCCTCACACAATCCTATCCTTCCATCTATTCCCGCATTTGCCGTACTATCCAATCTTAATATCATCTGGGAGGTATCCTCACATCCCACCGGCACCGTCTCATCCAGCTTATAATATAATACATACGTCCCATACGCACTTCCCGTTCCATTGAACATCTTATCCCCTGTTATTGTCGCTGTACTCCCCATTGGCCCACTCTCCATATACCACTTCCCTGGCTTGGTCGTTACTTTATAGCTATTCAGGTCTATTGCTCCCGTCGTATTACAAAATGACGCAAACGGTGTTATCGCTACCGATGGACACTTACAATCCTCTACAACTATATTTATCTTATACGTCACCGGATCACAACTCGCATCTCCACTTACCGTGTAGCTATATTCGTATGTCCCCGGTGTCGATCCATTGAAGTCCTTCGGATGAAACGATCCACTGCCCGGATCTGATCCACTTCCACTATATGACCATACTCCATTGGTCAATCCACTCACTATCAACGTATCAAAGTCCACCTCATTCACATAATCCGGTGAAAAATTACTGTTACATGCCTGCTCTGCCGGCTTTAACTGTGCCTGTGGCGCCGGCACTACATTGACCGTTGTTATTGCCTTGCTCGGACATCCAGCCAATGTATCTTGCAACTTATATGTAAATACATACGACCCCATAGGCTGACTACCAAAATCCACTACTCCTCCGGCTATACTAGCACTGCCGCCACCCGGCTGGCTCGTCACTGACCAACTGCCAGCTCCCGTGCCTCCCTGTATCAATGTATTCAGATTTACACTCCCATTATCATTACACGTCGTGCCTCCATCACTATTGATACTCAATGGTGGACAGATACAATTCGTCAGGTCTATTTTTACCTCTACTGTATCCGGCTCACATACTCCTGTCTTATTCGATATAAACTGATACGTATATATTCCCGTCTGGGTCATCCCTGTATAATCCTGTATAGGCAATACTCCGCCCGGTGTCCCCGGTCCTCCTTTAAACGTCCACGTCCCCGTATAGGTCACACCATTACTCGTCAATAGTGTATCTAAGCTGATCACACTCGGTAATGGCTGATTTATATCGTTACATGCCTGTATATCCTGAGACGTCAACTGTAATGCCTTCTCAAACGTTACCTTTATCGAATCCGTCTCCCCACAGCCTTGCCCATTATAATCTGCTGAAAAATAAAACGTATATGTCCCTGCCTGTGTCACCGTAACCGCTGTCTTAGGCTTATTCCCTGCACTAAATACAACTCCACTAATGTCAGGTCCCGATACCGCCGTCCACAAATATTGCATCAATGGATCATTTACATTCGGTACTTGTCCTATTACAGCCCTTAGACTATCGCCTACTCCACACACAGCATGATTACTCTCCATGCTAACCACCGCCGATGGAACTACCTGTATCTGAAAACAACTCTGTGGCCCGGGTCCACATGCATCAACTGCATTCACACATATCTCATACGTCCCGGGTACATCATACTTCAAACTAATATTATCTTGATTCCCTCCTCCGGTTACATTACCCCCCGTATGCTCCCAACTATACGACGTAGCCCCCAATTGTATATCCGTCTGGAATGTCCCCGACACTCCCGCACACAACACCGTCGGCCCCGTCGCTACCGGTGCCGTTAATGTCGAATTCTCCGCCGGTATCGTTATATCAAATAATTTCTCACATAGTATTGTTGTAGGCATGACATCTGTCCCGGGCAATAAATTGTTAACTTTATACCACGTTACCTTAGCATAATAATAACCGGGGTTATTGATATTAACTGAATTCCCGGTGCCCAGTGACATATTATTTACATCAAACCACTCAATCCCATAGGAATCAACCGTAAAAAATCCCCAATCCGGACTTAAAGACAAGGTTGAGAATGCAGAGCCTCCACAAGGCAAAGATGCCGGTACTGCTCCTATTGCGCCATACGCTTCCAACTCATTGACATAATAGTTGACTAAACTATCACATCCGTTTTTATCGGTAAAAGTAAGTGGATTAGCATTCGTCCCTACCTGAACAGGGATACCTGATATAAAAGCAAACTGTTCGCCAGGACAGACAAATATCTGCTGATCGGGTGTTGTTGTTAAGACAAAATTGGTAACATGTAGATTTATTGTTGTATCGCAACTTGTACCGGCAGGACCAAGATAATTAAAAGAATAGTCGCCTGCCGGATAACTGCCACCTCTAAAATAATAAGTATCACCGGGACAGACTTCACCGTACTCATCCAATATTGGTTCTTCCCCAATTGTTATATCCCAACAAACTGGAACCGCATCAGTATTTGGATCACAGTCATTAGATGCTGTTACACATAGTTGATAGACTCCGGGAGTCATTCCTTCCGGAAAAGATATTGATGTACTTGGCCCTTCTGAATCAACAGTTGATCCATCAGGAAGTACCCAATGATAGTCGGTACCGTATTGAATACCCGGAAACGAATAATTTACAGTAGAACCTCCACATATGTTGGTATTTCCGGTAAGGTTTGTGCCCAACGGATTTCCAACTTCGATAGGAGAGAGACCGTCATTCACATGAAATTCATAATTACAAGAAGCTCCATTGGCTCCATCAATCACTAAAAAATAGGTACCTCCCGGATTCGTAGGAGAAACAAATATATTAAACTGTTGATCAGCAGGCAAGACAGGATTACTTTGACAAGCCACGGCTGACATATAATTGCCACATTGATCATATAAAGCCCATTGGATACCACCTGAGCATCCGCTTGGTAGAACATCTATATCCAAAATCCCTGTTGCATCTGCAATAAATGAAAACCATATTGGATTGTTGAGAACTGAATTAGATGAACAAAAAGGTATAGGAGGATTTAATTGGGGAACATCCCCGGTATTTATACAAAACCCTTCTAAATCACATACAAATCCTGTTCCGGCTCCATTAACAGCTGACTGGGCAGCCGTAAAACAATCAAATGCCGGCTCAATCGTAAGTGCGGGATTACACCCACCTCTTGCGTGTATCTTGACCGAAGGATTAACCTCTTTTTTGTATGGATCATTCTCAATAATGGTATGCTGGGAAAACGCACAATAGGAAGTTATCAAAAAAACACTAAGTAAAATTCTTCTCAACATCTATTAGAATTAATAAAAAAATTAAAATGAAAGCAAAGATATATTTTTTATACCTTAACAAGTTATAAATTGCAACTATTCTTTATTATGTAGTCATAATTATTCAATTTCGCTGCAATCACCAAACAATATTCTGAAAATTTACAACCATTTTTTTACTTTTTGCTGAGTTACGTCCTGGAAAAAAAGCATATTTTATTCAATTCTGTTTGTCCACGATTGTTCCGTGTAGAAATTGAATCTTTGCAATCGTGCTCTGAGTAACATGTATCAAGAATTTTGAAAGTATGTTATTTTATTACTTTTGTCTGTAAATTTCCCCTTTTTATCTAAAATTAAAACATCATGAAATCTTCTCACAAATTAATATGTTGTATATAAAGAAATAACTGCCATGCAAAAATCATTTTCATTTCAAATTTCTTCTTTCTTTGGGATACTATTACTTTTAATATTTGGCTATTTCTTATTCTCAGTAATGAAATACGTTTATTTATTCTTACTTTTCTTAGCTCCTTTTATAGCCTTAGTAATCTTATTCTATCGTAAAGAAATAATATTTCGATATTTTCAAAATATGTGGGCCAATATTAAGCAACAACCATTAACGGGTACACTGAGTGCGGCTATATCCTTGTTTTTACTTCCTTTTTCAATGGTTGGAATGCTCTTTAATGTCATTTTGTCAAAAAAGATAGAAACAATGCAGCAAGGAGGTCAATCTTTTGAAACTCAAACGGGGATCACACAAGAATATGCTGAATTTGAGGACATCTCAGATGAACTAAAACAACCAAAGTCCAAAGAAAGTATAGAAGATTGGGATATTGAAAAATGGGAAAAGAGGTATTAATTATTTATTTTGCTATAGTTCTTCTTTTAAATAGCGACCGGTTATACTATTTGAATTGGCTGCAACTTCTTCCGGAGTTCCGACAGCAACAATCCGACCACCTCCGGAACCTCCCTCAGGTCCTATATCTATAATATAATCCGCAGATTTGATCATATCCATATTGTGCTCGATTATAACGACTGTATTGCCTTTATTTACAAGCGAATTCAACACAGACAACAACTGTTTTATATCACTAAAATGAAGGCCTGTAGTCGGTTCATCCAAAATATACATCGTTTTTCCGGTATCTTTTTTGGAAAGTTCCTCTGCAAGCTTGATTCTCTGCGCTTCACCTCCACTCAAAGTAGTGCTTTGTTGACCGAGGGAAATATAGCCCAAGCCTACATCCTGAAGAGTCTTTAATTTGCGGAATATTTTAGGGACATGTTGAAAGAATTCCACACTTTCATCAACTGTCATCTGAAGGACATCACCTATTGATTTACCTTTGTACAAGACTTCGAGAGTCTCTTTATTGTAGCGCATGCCACGACAACTTTCGCACAATACATGAACATCCGGAAGAAAGTTCATTTCAATAACTTTGGTTCCTGCTCCTTCACACACCGGGCATCTGCCTCCTGCCACATTAAAAGAGAATCGACCTACTTTGTATCCTCTTATTTTGGACTCAGGCAAGCCTGCAAATATATTCCTGATCTCAGTAAAAACATTGATATAAGTTACCGGATTAGACCGAGGCGACCGCCCGATTGGCGCTTGATCAATTTCAATGACTTTATCCAAGAATTCCAAACCTTCTATTGACTTATAAGGCAGTGGCCTTCCATAGCTATGGTAAAAATGTTTCCTTAAAATAGGATAAAGAGTTTCTGTAATTAATGAACTCTTTCCGCTTCCTGATACTCCCGTAATCATGATTAGCTTACCCAAAGGTAAGTAAACGTCAATATTTTTTAAGTTATGGCCTTCTGCACCAAAAAGGGATAGCGCTTTACCTGTTCCCGGTCTCCTCGATGCAGGAACTTCAATATTTTCTCGACCGGATAAAAAGTTAGAGGTTGTATTATTTTGTTTAACAAATTCTTGCAAATTGCCGGATCCGGTGATTTCTCCTCCCATTTTACCTGCACCGGGACCCATATCTATGATGTAATCAGAGGCAAGCATGATGTCTTTATCATGTTCAACCACCATAACTGTATTGCCTATTTTTACGAGTTCCTGTAAAGCCGTAATCAACTGATGGTTATCTCTTTGATGCAGACCAATACTTGGTTCATCCAAAATATATAATACACCGGAAAGCTGGGTACCAATTTGGTTAGCGAGCCGGGCACGTTGTGACTCACCACCCGACAAAGTCCGTGCACTCCTATCGAGCGAGAGATAACCTAATCCGACATGATTCAGAAAGTGGATCCTCATTGAAATCTCCTTCACCACATCTTTACTTATAAGCCTTTGACGCTCATCTAAAATGGGGTCAAGATCAGCAAACCACTGTCCTAACTCTGTAAGGGACATTCGGCTTAATTCAGAAATATTTTTATCCGCAATTTTATAATGCAAAGAAATAGTTTTGAGTCTATTCCCGTGACATGAATTACATTCCCGCATTGACATAAAGTCTTCAGCCCACAACCTCATCCTTTCATTTGTAGGTTCTAAATAACATGAGCGAATCATTTCGATCAGGCCTGCACCTTTCAAATCATAATAACTTTGACCGGTGGCAAAGTAGTTGTTTTCAGTGTCTCTATCTTTTAAACCATAAAGTATCTCATGCATTGCAGGTTCCGGAATGTTCCAGATTGAACTTGCGAAAGTAAATTTGTATTTCTTAGCAATATCCTGCAACTGCTCAAAGTAACTTGTATTACGCGGCAAACCCAATGGTGCGATCCCTCCCTTATTGATTGTCAAAGACTTGTCAGGAAATATTTTTTCAAGATCCACTTCTATCATTTGACCAAGCCCAAGGCAATCCGGACAAGCCCCATAGGGAGAATTGAATGAAAAAGTGTTGGGATTAGGTTCTTCATAGGACAGTTTATTGTCCGGATCCGCTAAATGCCTACTAAATAACCGAATAACGTTATTTTCCGAATTTAGAATATACACTATGCCATCACCCATTTTTAGAGCCAACCTAACAGAAGAAATCAAACGTTGCATATTATCTTCTGACACAGTGAGCTTATCTATTACAAGTTCGATATCATGGATTTTGTACCTATCTACCTGCATTCCGGGCGTAATCGGTGTTATTTCATCATCTATACGAACCTTGGAATATCCTTGTTTTCTTACTTGCTCAAACACTTCTTTATAGTGCCCTTTCCTTCCTTTGACAATAGGAGCTAATACAAGTACAGAATTCCCTTTCATCTCCTGAACGATGGAATGAATAATTTCATCTTCAGAAAATTTCACCATTTTTTTGCCACTGATATATGAATAAGCATCAGCAGTTCGGGCATAAAGCAAGCGGAGCAAGTCATATACTTCGGTCACTGTACCAAGGGTAGAACGAGGATTCCAACCGGTAGTCTTTTGTTCAATAGATATTACCGGAGAAAGACCATTGATCTTTTCAACGGCAGGTCTTTCAAGCCCGCCTATCATCATACGTGTATAATTATCAAAGGTCTCAATATAACGCCTCTGACCTTCAGCAAAAATCGTATCGAAGGCTAAGCTCGATTTTCCACTCCCACTTATTCCTGTCACAACAACCAACTTATCCCGTGGAATAGATACGTCAATATGCTTTAGATTATGCTCATAGGCATCAATGACCTCAATACAATCAGGCATTGAAGTAATATTATTGGAAATTTGATTTTTTGATGAATGAGACATTCAACAATCCTCCTAATTTATATTTTATGATCTTGATTCAAGATAGGTAATAATTCGATCGGCCAACTCAATACCTATTTTAGACTGAGCTTCCTGGGTTGAGCCTCCGATATGTGGTGACACAGAAACCATTGGATGTTCCAAAAGGTCTCTGCGTGGATTCGGCTCGTTTTCAAATACATCCAGCCCTGCTCCATATATTTTTCCGGATAACAAACCTTCGACCAAGGCATCTTCATCAATAGCCCCGCCACGTGCGCAATTAATCAGTATAACACCATCTTTCATGTTGGAAATTTCTTCAGCACCAATAATTGGTTTTCCATCAGAGAAAGGCAAGTGCAGTGTAATAAAATCACTATTTCTTATTAAATATTCTTTATCAATTGTACGGATTTTGAGTGCGAGGTTTAGATTATCATTACCAAAAATATTAAAATTCAAGATAGTCTCCTCAACAAAGGGATCATAGGGTAAAATACGCATATTGGCACCCATAGCCATCTTGGCGACCTCTTGTCCGATGCGACCGAAACCGATGATACCCATCGTTTTACCGGCCAATTCACGTCCTTTTGAAAAGGTGGATTTTAGCTTTTTAAAATCACTTTTGCCATTGACCATTTCAGCCTTAGAATGGTGGATATGTCTGGATAAAGCATAAATATGTGACATTGCTAATTCAGCGACTGACCGGGTTGAAGCAGCGGGTGTATTAATAACAGCAATGCCTTTGCTTCGTGCATAATCAACGTCAATATTATCCATTCCAACACCGCCACGTGCTATTACTTTCAAATTGGGACATTTGTCTATTAAATCCTTGCGAACTTGGGTCGCACTACGCACTATGATTACATCATATTGAGGTAGAACATTCGGCAGATCAGCCTGATCGATTCTATTGGTATCAACAATATATTCCGCTTCTTCCAAAAGCATTTTGCCATCGGCTTCAATGCCGTCATTAACAAGAATCTTAATCATCTTTAATTATTTTGGCTGCAAAGTTAAGCAATTCTTTTGTTACTAATTACTATCCTCAATATTTCAATTTTATCCCGTATTCCACATTTGAAAATATTATACGAATTGTAACAATAAAATAGACCGAACTATTTTATTGTTTTACACTCGTAATACTGCTGATACTTTTAAATAGACCAATGTGCCTTTTCCATTGATTGGTCTATATTAAAAGTTAAATCGGTATTGAAATGATAAAGGATTGGTAATTCAAGGTTTTTTGAAATCATTGAAACGACACCTAAATCGGGACACCGCTCATAATCAGCATTAGACGACATTTCAAAACCTTTACTATTGTACTTGGGTTAAAGCGTCAGGCGTTGATTGGGAATAAAATTGAAAGGGATATTTGCTATACACACGATTAAAGTTTGACATGTTTAAAATTGAAATAAATATTAATTTTACATTGTCGTAAGGTAAATAAAATTCATATCAAATATTGTAAGTTCCAGAATCAGTATAAAAATCGTTGTTTATATTATATATTTAATTGATATACATTGAGTTGTACTGATATTTTAAAATAGAATTTAAATGTACTATCTTTCATAGAGAAATAGAAATCAATAAAAAGAAACAATTACATAGAAAAAATATCAAAATATATTAAAGGAAAGTCTTTTTTAATCCAAAAACTAATCATACCTTTGCACTCTGAAAAAAAATCAGAGGCTTCGTAGCTCAATTGGATAGAGCATCTGACTACGGATCAGAAGGTTGCAGGTTCGAATCCTGCCGAGGTCACGAATAATAAACAAGAACGAATATTAAACATAAAAAGTCATGTCAAAAGTTTGCCAACTTACAGGAAAAAGGCCTATAACGGGCAACAATGTGTCGCACTCGAACAGAAAGACCAAACGTAGATTCCTACCCAATCTTCAGAAAAAGAAATTTTATATTCCTGAAGATGATGCATGGATCACTTTAAAGGTATCAACCAGTGCAATCCGTTCCATCAACAAGCTTGGAATTTCAACTTATCTCAAGAAGTTGGGCAATACAGGCGATACAATTAACATTTATTATTGATTCATTCCACAATTTAATTGAACTATGGCAAAGAAAAGCAAAGGTAACCGAATTCAGATAATTCTGGAATGTACTGAGCACAAAGCAACCGGTCTTCCAGGAACTTCTCGTTATGTAACTGAGAAAAACAGGAAAAACACTCCTGACCGTATGGAATTAAAGAAATTTAATCCTGTACTTAAGAAAATGACTATCCACAAAGAAATTAAATAATTTATCATGGCTAAGAAGGTATCTAAAAACGCTAAAACTTCACAACGTGTGGCCAACATGGGATCTGGTCGTGACTTCGTGAAAGTTATTAAATCAGTTAAAGACCCTGTCACTGGTGTATATTCTTACAAAGAAACTATGTTACACAAAGACAAGGCAAAGGACTTCTTTAATTAATCGTTCTTTCTGATTTTAAAATAAAAAGGCTTTTTCCCGTTTATAGGAGGAAGCCTTTTTGTTTTTTATCCTTAACTTCCATCTTTTTTGCTTTAACCTAATTATTTTTACATTTCAATAGCTTCTCAATTGAATATATTATGAGTTTTTTTAATAAGTTTTTTTCAAAAGATAAAGAACAAGATTTAGATAACAGTCTGACCAAGACTAAGGAATCTTTTTTTTCAAAAATCACTAAGGCTGTTGCAGGCAAGTCCAAGGTTGATGAAGAAGTGTTAGATGAATTGGAATCTATCCTTATTAGCTCAGATGTCGGAATAGATACCACGGTTAAAATTATCAATCGGTTAGAAGAGAGAGTTGCCAGAGATAAATACCTCAATAGTAACGAATTGGAAGAAATCCTTCGTCAGGAAATCATGCAACTACTGACGGACAACAATACGGTGGAATTGGATGACTTTGAATTACCCGCTGTCCGACCTTATGTTATCTTTGTCGTAGGTGTCAATGGAGTCGGAAAGACTACCACAATTGGCAAACTCGCTTACCAGTTTAAAAACAAAGGCTATAAAGTAGTCCTTGGAGCAGGCGACACATTCCGTGCAGCTGCAGTAGATCAGCTAAAGATATGGGCAGACCGTGTTGGGTGTGACTTCTATTCCAAAGGCATGAATGCTGATCCGGCAGCCGTCGCATACGAGTCCGTTGATTACGCCGTAAAAAATCAATGCGATGTTTGCATCATTGATACGGCTGGCCGCCTCCATACTAAGGTCAACCTTATGAATGAATTGACCAAAATCAAAAAATCAGCCGGCAAAAGATTGGAAGGTGCGCCTCATGATGTCCTGCTTGTTTTGGATGCCTCTACCGGTCAAAATGCGATTGAACAAGCAACGCATTTCACACAAAGTAGTGATGTCACTGCCCTTGCCCTAACAAAATTAGATGGAACTGCAAAAGGTGGTGTTGCAATTGGAATCTCTGATCAATTCAAAATCCCGATACGATATTTAGGCGTAGGTGAAAGGATTGACCAATTGCAAGTCTTTAATAAAAGAGCCTTTGTAGATTCTTTGTTTAAAAAATAACCAATCAAACACAAACCAATTGGGTCTATTAGGCTTTAAGGATTGAATTCCTCCTTTCTCGATCATTTTTATTAATCATAATTACTCCCATAATCAGGGGTATTCGAGCAGCAGATTCAATATTACGATTTATTTTGAGAAGCTGTATATCATTATTTTTATTACCTTGTCAAATAAAATCTGATTTGGTATGAAACGAGTCTTATTATTGTTCTTGAGTTTCATAATCCCCTTTTTTATATTTGGCCAGGTAAAAACCAAAAATGTTGTATTGGTAACATTAGATGGTATGCGCTGGCAAGAAGTATTTGGGGGAGCGGTAGATTCTCTCATCAACAATTCCAAATATACGGCAAATAGTAAAGACCTTTTAAATACCTTTTACGATGAAGACTCCAAAATCAGACGTGAAAAACTAATGCCGTTTTTCTGGAAAGTTTTATCAAAGGAAGGCCAGTTATACGGCAATAGGTGGAAACAGAGCAATATGGATGTCGCCAATGACCAATGGTTTTCTTATCCGGGCTATAATGAAATATTGATCGGCGCCCCTGATCCGAATATCCGATCTAATAAAAAAACATACAACTCTAATATTACCATTTTAGAATGGCTGGCAAAAAGAGAAGGATTCAAGTCAAGTGTCGCTGCATTTTGTTCGTGGGATGTATTTCCATATATAATAAATGATAAAAGATGTGGATTCCCTGTTAATGCTGGTTTTGATACCGTAAGGACTGCCAATCTGTCACCAAGAGAGCATTTTCTGAATGAATTGATGAGTCAAATCCCAAGTCCATTTTCTTCTGTGCGCTTGGATGCATTCACTTTCCATTATGCTTTTGAGTATATGAAGCGAGAAAAACCTCGTATGCTATATATATCTTTAGGTGAAACTGACGATTTCGCCCATTTAGGTCAGTATGATCATTATCTCCATTCGGCTTACAATTCAGATCAGTGGATTGGAAAACTGTGGCAATATATTCAATCAGACGATAATTATCGAGATAAGACAACGCTTATTGTAACAACAGATCATGGCAGAGGAGTTAAGCCTATGAACCAGTGGACAGATCATGGCAGCGATGTTACCGGTTCTTCAGAAATATGGTGTGCAGTCATTGGGCCGGACACGCCTCCATTGGGAGAAGTCTCAGGAAGCAAACACCTCTTTGCCAGTCAGATATCTCCGACAATTGCTACATTCTTTGGTTTAACATATAGTTCATCTTTACCCAATGCAGGTCAACCGATTTTGTCAATGTTTAAATAAAATATTTCCGCTGACATTACTCAGCATCGATTACTCATGTAATGCCACAACAAGTACATTTTAAATGAAATTTATATTCATAGATATAGCGCTTTAAAAGATATGCTTTAAACCAAAATTCATATTAAAGACAATATTTTTGCCTTTAATATAAATTCGGGTTTAAAATATTATACTCAAAATATACTGAAATAGAATAGGTACGGTTATATTTATCCTGAATTACAGTAATTTATTGATTTTTACAAAAATATTAGATATAAAATGAAGCTATTAGAAGGAAAAACAGCTATCATCACGGGGGGATCAAGAGGCATCGGCAGCTCAATTGTCAGGTTGTTTGCGGATCACGGAGCAGAAATTGCGTTCACGTATGCATCCTCTGCATCCAGTTCAGAAAAGCTTGTATCGGAGTTATCATCGAAGACTAAGATTAAAGCATATCAATCAGATGCTGCTTCGATTACTGCAGCAGAACAGTTGGTTAAAGACGTTATTACGGATTTCGGCAAAATAGATATTTTAGTCAACAATGCAGGAATCACAAAGGATGGTTTGCTTTTAAGGATGACGGAAGAAATGTGGGACAGTGTCATGGATGTCAATCTCAAATCAGTATTCAACCTAACTAAGTTTGCCATTAAACCTATGTTGAGAACCGGTGGAAGCATCATCAACATGAGCTCAGTAGTGGGCGTATTTGGCAATACCGGTCAAGCTAATTACGCTGCGTCCAAAGCCGGCATCATTGGCTTTAGTAAGTCGGTCGCTAAAGAATTAGGAAGTAAAAACATACGTTGCAATGTTATTGCTCCGGGATTTGTAGCAACAGAGATGACACATGTGTTGGATGACAATACCAAGGATGCTTTCTTAAGTTCTATTCCTTTGAAAAGATTGGGTGAAGCTCAGGAAATAGCCAACACTACTCTATTTCTGGCTTCTGATATGTCATCATACATCACCGGTCAGGTGTTGAATGTATGTGGTGGGATGGCCATTTAATAATTGTATAAAAAAATATGAAGTTTAATAATTTGGAAGGCTATGCGCCTGACAGCAAGGTTTGGGTATTCGTCGCTAATAGGAAGTTGAATGAAATGGAGGTTCAGGCAATACATCAGCGATTGAAAGATTTTTGTATTAAGTGGGTCAGCCACAGTGACAAATTAAAAGCAGAAGGATTAATTGTGGGTGAAGCCCTCATTATTCTTGCCGTTGACAACAAAATGTATAGTGCTAGTGGTTGTTCTATTGATTCGGCGATGCGCTTTATCCAGGGATTAGAAAGGGAATTCGGTATAGAATTACTGGATCGGCAAAACTTTGCATACGTTAGTGATGGCAAAACTGAATTGGTGCAAAAATCAACATTACGTTCTAAAATGGAAACCGGTGAAATATCCGGTTCTACCCCATTCTATAATCCACTTGTCAGCAATTATCAAGAGCTGCAGGATGACTTTTTAAAGCCCATGGATTCTTTTTGGATGAAAAATATGGTATAAAGCCAAATCCCGCATAAGACAAATGGGAAATTTGGATTTATATAAATTCGGGATAAATGATATAAAAAATGACACCAAATATAGCATTAGGCAAATTTGGTGTCATTTTTCATTCTGTCGATAATTCCCGACTTTCCAGATATTAGAGAATCATTATAGTTTCATCCCGACCATATCTTCCGGTCTCACCCACTCATCAAATTCTTCAGCCGTAAGATATCCCAATTCCAAGGCAGCTTGTTTGAGTGTTGTATTTTCGGTATGTGCCTTTTGAGCTATTTCAGCCGCTTTATAATAACCTATCTTTGTATTGAGTGCAGTTACAAGCATCAAGGAATGTTCAAGATTCTTTTTAATATTAGGAAGGATGGGTTCAATACCTTGTGCACAGTGGACATCAAAAGAAACACAGACATCCCCTATTAATTTGGCACTATGCAAAAAGTTTTTAATCATCACAGGCTTAAAGACATTGAGTTCAAAATGTCCATTAGAGCCACCGACATTAATAGCGACGTCATTACCCATTACCTGGGCGGCCACCATTGTCATGGCTTCACACTGGGTCGGATTCACCTTCCCGGGCATGATGGAGCTGCCCGGCTCATTACTTGGAATAGATATCTCACCTATGCCACATCTGGGACCTGAAGCCAATAAACGAACATCATTGGCGATCTTCATCAGGCTAACTGCTACTGTTTTTAAGGCACCATGTGCTGCCACAATGGCATCGTGTGCAGCAAGAGCTTCAAATTTGTTGGGTGCTGTTACAAAAGGAATGCCGGTGAGATCCGAAATATTTTTTGCTACATTAATGGCATAGTCAGGAGGTGTATTGATACCTGTCCCAACGGCTGTTCCACCCAGAGCCAGTTCACTCAGGTGACCTATAGTACTCTGAATATGCTTCAAACCATGATTCAGTTGTGCAGCATACCCTGAAAGTTCTTGTCCCAATGTCAAGGGCGTTGCATCCATCAAGTGAGTTCGTCCTATCTTGACAATGTGCATATATTCTTGGGCTTTGGCCGCCAAAGTATCTCTAAGTTGTTCTATTCCCGGTATGGTTTTGTTTAAAAGTATTCTAACTGCAGCGATGTGCATAGCAGTGGGGAAAGTATCATTGGAAGATTGTGATTTGTTGACATCATCATTGGGTTTCAGATATTTGTTTTCATCAGCAAGGCTACCCCCATTGAGTACGTGGCCCCGGTAGGCGATAACTTCATTGGCATTCATATTGGACTGAGTTCCGGAGCCAGTTTGCCACACTACCAATGGGAACTGATCGTCTAAACGCCCTGCCAGGATCTCATCACAAGCCTGAGCAATCAGGTTTTTCTTATCTTCGGGCAAGACTCCAGCGTCACAATTGGTGATTGCAGCAGCTTTTTTCAAAAAAGCAAATGCTTCAATAATTTCGTGAGGCATTTTATCAATATCGCGTGCGATGTCAAAGTTCTCAATAGAACGTTGAGTTTGGGCACCCCAATATTTATCTGCGGGTACTTTTACCAGTCCTAAGGTATCTTTTTCAGTTCTGAAATCCATTATTATTATTTTTATATGTTAATAGAGGTTGCTAAATATTTATATATGATTAAAGGGAAAGTCCTTGTTTTGTGAGCCAGTCCCTGTATATATTGGCAAATTGGACGTGTGCTTCAAAGGTCTCAGCAAAGTTATGTCTTCCGGAGGTATCAGGGCGGGCACACATGTACAGATAATTATGTTTTTCGTGGTTGAGCACGGCATCAATACCTGATGCTGTCGCCATACTTATAGGCCCGGGAGGAAGTCCCTTATTTAAATAGGTATTGTAGGGAGATTTGATAGCAGTGTGTTTGTTGGTAACCCTTTTAATAGTGAAGTCATTATTGGCAAAGACGACTGTCGGGTCAGCCTGCAGAGGCATTCCCATTTTCAAACGATTGAGATAAAGTCCGGCAACTGTTGGTTTCTCAGCATCTGCCAGTGTTTCTTTATCCACAATAGATGCCAGGGTATATACTTCTTCCTTGGTCATTCCGAGTTCTTTCAACATATTCAGCCGCCCATCACTTTCCCAAAACTGGTCAGATTCTTTCTTCATCTTGTGCAAAAAAGTTTTAGGCTTAATCGTCCAATATACTTGATATGTATTGGGAATAAACAACGTCATTGCATTATACTTATTAACGCCTAATGAGTCCAACAACAACGTATCTGTCAGTGCCATTGCAAAGTCTAATGAATCATATTCTAACTTTTTTCCAACAATGGAAGCTAAGTTTTCAACTTTACGGACCGGATTGACAACCAGGTTTACCGGGGACTGCTTACCACGTGATAAAAAGTCCAGGAGTTGAACATTATTCCAGCCGGGCTTGACCTGGTAGCGTCCCGGAATCAGGTGTTTATCGCTAAAACCCATGATTCCGGCTGTCTTGAGCAATCCATCTGCGCTCTTTATCAATCCTTGTTGCTGGAGGGAATCAGCAAGTTGAAGCAAATTTTCATTGTCATAAACATAAACATAGCCATCTTTGGCTTTTTCTGTGACATTGGAAAATATGCTTCCTTTAAAAACAACCAAAATGATGGCTATCAGGACACAAACAATTGATGCAAGAATGATAAATACTTTCTTTTTCATCTCAATGGTAGATAAATGTAAAATTAGTTAGGTTACAACAATGAGAAATCAGTATTGTTCTTCTTTATTGGGGAAATCTCCCGACTTAACATCTTGAATATAATGACTAAAAGCATCCAGCATTTTGGAATACAAATCCTCATATATTCGAAGAAATCGGGGTCGGAACTCTTTGTTAATCCCAAGCATATCATGTGTCACCAACACTTGTCCATCTACACCATTGCCGGCGCCGATGCCGATAACCGGAATGGTAAGTGACTTAGCAACACGTTCAGCAAGTGAGGCCGGTATTTTTTCAAGAACAATGGCAAAGCAGCCTAAAGACTCTAAATAGAGTGCATCTTCAAGCAAACGATTGGCTTCTTCCTCTTCCTTTGCACGGACGGTATAGGTTCCAAATTTATAGATACTTTGTGGGGTAAGCCCGAGGTGTCCCATCACCGGGATACCGGCAGTAAGGATTCTCTTGACGGATTCACCCACTTCTTGACCGCCTTCCAGCTTCACACCATGAGCACCGGACTCTTTCATAATTCGGATGGCACTATTCAAGGCTTTTTTACTATCACCCTGATAGGAACCAAAAGGAAGATCTACGACAACAAAACTACGATTTACTGCTCTAATGACGGAAGATGCATGGTATATCATCTGGTCAAGAGTGATAGGCAGTGTCGTCTCATGCCCGGCCATAACATTAGAGGCAGAATCTCCGACTAAGATAATGTCCACACCGGCATCATCCAATATTTTTGCCATGCTAAAATCATAACCTGTAAGCATGCTGATTTTCAACCCCTTATTTTTCATTTCTTGCATGATGTGGGTTGTAACTCTCTTTATTTCTTGATGTACTGACATAAAATGGAATGTTAAAAATTACTGCAAGTTAAAAAATTGGCTAATTTCGCAGGTATTTTATTTAACAACAAAGCACCAACTTGATTAATCGAATTTAAAAATATGAATCTTTTAAGAAACATTAACTTATATTTCTTCTTTATTACCCTTGGATGCCTTCTTTCCTCTTGTAACAACGACTTGGATCTATTAGGTGGTCAAAAAGAAGTTCCTGTGGTATATGGTGCGATTTCCACTACTCAAGAATACGTATTTATCCGCCTGGAGAGAGCATTTGGAGACAATGAAATTAAACCATCTATTCTGTCAAAGAATCCGGATAGTTTATATTACAACGATGCCATCGTAGTACTGAGTCTTCCGGAGGAAAATTTTTCTGTTAACTTGATAAAGACTGATGCATCCACTCTTGGTATTGTAAGGGATACCGGAAGTTTCGCTAATGTCCCCAATTATATTTATGTTACACCTAAAGAAACATTTAAATTTAAACCGGGGGGAGAATATCAGTTGTCGATAGAAGTAAAAGGGAAGATATATACTGCCAAGACTGTATTGGTTAATCAAATTGATCTTATATTGCCCACTGAAACCTCTCAAATAGGATTTATTCCTACCATAAATGAATTACCAAGTCAATTGCCCAAAATAGTATATGAACCCAAAGGTTCAAATAGGGCTGCTGATCCGGCAGTTTTGGATCTACAGATTAGATTTAACTTTAATGAGAAAGACAACAGAAAAGGAAATACCTTTGAGAAGAAAAGCGTAATGGTTCCGGTTACGGGTTCAATCTTAGCGGACGATAATACGACCATCAGGTATGCTCCCAATCGAGTATTTGAGTATCTCAGAGATCACTTGGAAAAAGATCCGGCATACGAAAGATACTTTACTTCCTTAGACTTTGTAATAACGGGAGGAGGCAAAGAATACCTAAGCTACACAGCTGCCCTTGCCGCCAATGCCGGGATTACCGGGACTCAGGATTTTCCACTTTATTCCAATATTTCGGGTGGTCAGGGAATATTTACATCTAAAAACACTTCCGTATTTAATCGTACAAACCTCACCAATGCATCGCTTGACTCCCTTGCATTTAGTAGATATACGATAGGTCTTAATTTTAGAAAGCCCTAATTGACATAATAACGAATAGGTTTTCGAAAAAAAGTCCTGCCTTTTCATATTTAGTATCTATTATTATGTATCTAAATTTAAAAGCCGACATAGAGTCTGCAAATTTGATAAACAACGTCCTATAGCCGTCGCCACACGCGAGATGCGTGAGGGATAGCAGCGGCACGACTGACGTGAGGAAGGAGTACAGCGGATAGCCCGACCCCGCTCCTTCAAAGCAGGGGCACGCCCTAATAAATTCATATTTATCAAATAAACTGACACATTTTCGCATAGGACATTCTTTTTATGCTATTTTATCAGGTATTCCTTTTTGTAACACTATCATTGCGCCATTTTGTCACCTTAGACAAGGATGGAACAAATATTGATAAGTCTATGTAAAAATTATTCAAAAACAATTGATATGGGAAAAATAATAGGTATTGACTTAGGTACAACCAACTCATGCGTTTCAGTTATGGAAGGTAATGAGCCGGTTGTCATCGCCAATGAAGAGGGAGCAAGAACGACTCCATCTATCGTGGCTTTTTTGGACAATGGTGAGCGTAAAATAGGAGCTCCTGCTAAACGTCAGGCTATCACCAATCCGAAAAGAACCATTGCTTCTATTAAGAGGTACATGGGGCACAGGTATTCAGAAATCGAACAAGAAGCGACACATTCCGCTTATAAAGTAGTGAAAGGTGAAAATGATACTATTCGTGTGGAAATCGATGGAAGACTATATACTCCACAAGAGATCTCAGCTATGATTCTTCAAAAAATGAAGAAGACAGCCGAAGAGTTTTTGGGTCAGGAAGTCACAGAAGCGGTTGTTACCGTTCCGGCATATTTCAATGACTCACAGCGTCAAGCTACCAAGGAAGCCGGTGAAATCGCCGGTCTGACCATCAAGCGTATCATCAATGAGCCTACTGCTGCTGCTTTGGCTTATGGTATGGATAAGAAACACAAAGATTCTACTATAGCGGTATATGACTTGGGTGGAGGTACATTTGATATTTCTATCCTTGAATTGGGTGATGGCGTATTTGAAGTTAAATCCACCAATGGAGATACTTTATTGGGTGGGGATGATTTTGATTTAAAAATCATCAACTGGCTTGCCGACTTATTCAAGTCGCAGGAAAATATAGACCTTAGAAAAGACCCTATGGCGCTTCAAAGATTGAAGGAAGCTGCTGAAAAGGCTAAAATAGAGCTATCCTCAAGCAATGAGACTGAGATTAACCTTCCTTATGTTACCGCAGTGGATGGTGTACCTAAGCACTTGGTGACTAAGTTGAGCCGTTCTAAATTCGAACAGTTGACCGATGATTTGGTCACCAGAAGTATAGATCCTTGTCGTCAGGCATTAAAGGATGCCGGCTTATCAACCAATGATATTGACGAAGTCATTTTGGTAGGAGGATCTACCAGGATTCCAAAAATTCAGGAAGCAGTCGAACAATTCTTCGGTAAGAAGCCAAGCAAAGGTGTTAACCCGGATGAAGTTGTAGCCATAGGTGCTGCTATTCAAGGTGGTGTACTAAGCGGTGATGTGAAAGATGTACTTTTGTTAGACGTTACCCCACTTTCTATGGGTATCGAAACAATGGGTGGTGTGTATGACATCGTGATTGAAGCAAACTCAACCATACCTACCAGAAAATCAAAAATATATTCCACTGCCGCTGACAATCAACCAGCAGTCGAAATACACGTCCTTCAAGGCGAAAGGCCGATGGCAAAAGACAATAGGACAATAGGACGATTTACGTTAGGCGATATACCTCCGGCAATGAGAGGTGTACCACAGATCGAAGTATCCTTTGACATCGATGCCAATGGTATTTTGAAAGTTTCTTCCAAAGACAAAGGTACCGGTAAAGAGCAAAGCATTAAAATCGAAGCGTCCACAGGACTATCCAAGGAAGAAATCGAAAAAATGAGAGCCGAAGCAGCAGCCAACGCTGATGCCGATAAAGCAACCAAGGAAAGGATTGAAAAATTAAACGCTGCCGACTCACTCATCTTCCAATCTGAAAAACAATTGAAAGAATATAGTGAGAAGATCTCTCCTAACAACAAAACTGCCATTGAAACTGCATTGAATGACTTAAAAGATGCGCATAAGACTGAAGATATGAGTAAAATCGAAAGTGCCACTCAAGCTCTTAACAACGCCTGGCAGGCATCCAGTCAGGAAATGTATCAAGGTGGCGAACAAGGCAGTGGAAATACCGATCCGAACGCCAATACCAGCCAAAACCAGAGTTCAGATGGTCATAACTCCTCTGAAGATGTAACAGATGTTGAATTTGAAGAGGTGGATAATAAATAAATAGCTGTTATCAACTGAAAAGCTTAAAGCCGGGCATGTGTCCGGCTTTTTTTATTGTTGCTATTTTTATGATAGTCGTCAAAAACAATTATAATATGCGTTTCGGCGAATTTTAGCCTAAAAAATGTCCATTAAGCCTCTATTACCGAAAACTTCGATAAAATAGCCAAATAATAGCCGAAGTTATTTCTTTACCCCATTTTTCTTCATTGTGCTTTCCTTTGGGGTCGATAGACAATTTAACTTCTACCAATTTATCAAAGAAATGTTGATTTTCAAGTGCACTTTTCAATTTTTTCATGGCGGGTACCATAGAGGCGCTTTCTTTTCCGCCGGTGTAGAGATAGACCTGTGTAGGAAATGGCGTATAAAATCGAGGTATCTCCATCTGGGCGTCTCTGATTAACCACAAGGATGGACTAAAAATCATTAACTTACCAAAGACTTCCGGAAATAGAATTCCACCATATAGCGTAATCAATCCGCCCATTGAAC
>CAKUWM010000016.1 GCA_934699305.1 uncultured Saprospiraceae bacterium
GAACTACCTCCCAAACCCGTATATTCTCTACCTCGAAGTGTTCGATATCTATTGTCAATAAAGGGTTTGACCGACTTGGCTACATCACTAAGATATTTCTGCCCATCTCCCCTACCTACACGCGTACCACTGATGGGTGTATATTCTCTAATTCGATCCACTCCGCCATGATCAATTGCCACTATAATTAAATCTGTCTTCCCTGAAATTGCCATTTGGGTCATCTTCTGATCCAAACTCCAGCTTCCAAATGGTGCAGATGAGTCCCATAAGTTCTGGCCGTCTTGTAAGTAAAGTACTTTGTAATGCTTGTGTTGATCAAGGTTATAGTTGTAAGGCAGCACAACACGCACTGTTCTTACTACTCCAAGGTAGGGAAATGGGAATTTGTCAAATTTCTCAATAATAGGCCGATATCTAAAATCCGCTAAATTGCCATGAAACAAAAATCGAGGAACTCTATCGGTGACACTTCGTCTCACTTTCTTTATGATTCGATTCTTTGACTTATGTCCTTTGATGGTAACCTCTTCATTTTCCCAACCACCTTTAGTATATTTATACTCTGCTGGGAAAACGAACTTATCAGATAGTTTAATTTTTAATTTGTATCGTCCATTTTTAAGGCAATTCATCTTATATTGTTCATCATGCGGATTCCAATCATTGAAGGTGCCTGTAATAAATATGTCACGACCATCGTCATCCTTTGTCATGAGATTAAAGGTGATGGTCTTCACCGCCAAATCACGAACAATATTTGCAATGTTTTTAATCAAATTAAGTCAGTAAAAAAATGCATCTACCTGAATATTACCTATCAGACAGATGCATTCAATTAGAAAAAGAATGTCAATTACAAGCTAAAAGCTGTCTTTATCTGGGCAATATGATCTAATTTCTCCCAGGTAAATAATTCTACTTCCACTGTTTTTTGGTTGCTTTTACCTTTGTTGAAAGTCTTTGTAACTGTTTTAGGCGTTCTTCCCATGTGGCCATAGGAAGCGGTTTCGCTGTATATTGGGTTTCTCAACTTTAATCGTTTTTCGATAGCATAAGGCCTCAGGTCAAATACTTCTTCAATTTTTCTGGCTATTTCACCATCTGACATTTCTACCTTTGATGTGCCATACGTATTGACATAGACTCCACATGGCTTGGCTACACCAATAGCATAAGACACTTGGACTAAGACCTCGTCACACAGTCCTGCAGCCACCATATTCTTTGCGATGTGTCGTGTAGCGTAGGCAGCACTTCTATCCACTTTTGAAGGGTCTTTTCCTGAGAATGCGCCTCCTCCGTGTGCCCCCTTTCCGCCATAGGTATCGACTATAATCTTTCTTCCGGTCAAGCCGGTATCACCATGGGGACCCCCAATGACAAATTTACCGGTAGGGTTGACATGATAAATGATATCGTCGTTGAAGAGTGCTTGAGTCTCCGGTTTTAGTTGACTTTTGACACGCGGTATCAAAATTTCAATGATATCTTTCTTAATTTTATCGGTCATAACGGTTTCTTCCGGAGCAAAGTGGTCATGTTGAGTAGAAATGACAATTGTTTCAATCCTCAATGGCTTATTATTATCATCATACTCAATGGTTAC
Source organism: uncultured Saprospiraceae bacterium (assembly GCA_934699305.1). Lineage (GTDB taxonomy): Bacteria > Bacteroidota > Bacteroidia > Chitinophagales > Saprospiraceae > Parvibacillus. Next base: position 1,610 of record CAKUWM010000016.1, read on the forward strand.
TTGACTCTTAGCATCCGGGCGAAGGTATGTAATATCCTTATTTTCTCTACGTATAACAGCAAGCTCTTCTAAGAGTTTGTGAGCCAAATCCAAAGCCAAAGGCATATAATTAGCGGTTTCATTGGTTGCATATCCAAACATCATACCCTGATCACCGGCACCTTGATCTTCGGGATTGGCACGCACTACCCCTTGATTAATGTCGGGTGATTGCTCATGAATAGCGGACAAAACGCCACAAGAATTAGCATCAAAATAATATTCGCTTTTATTATATCCGATGCGATGGATGACTTCACGCGCTATTTCCTGAACATCTAAGTATGCTTTAGACTTAACTTCTCCCGCCAATATGACTTGTCCTGTTGTAACTAAGGTTTCACAAGCTACCTTACTATCAACATCATAGGCCAAAAAATAATCTATCAATGCATCGGAAATTTGGTCTGCGACTTTATCCGGGTGCCCTTCTGAAACCGATTCTGAAGTAAATAAATATGACATTTTGTATTTTTTAATTTTTGCGAGGCAAAGCTAACAAAAAATGGCAATTCACACCAAATATTACCCATCTTATCGCATAAATTATTATCTATCAAACTGATTTATATAGTTTTTTATAAATTTATTCGACCATTTCCCAATCATTATTCTATACTTTTGCTGATGACAAAGAGTCAAGCCAATCCCGGTTATTGTAACGTAAATAAAGTTGATTGGACACTTAATTATTCGGATTTTATATAATTAGTTATACATAAATCTTAAAATATCACTAATTTGGCGATTCATCCTATATTTGTTAACTCTAAACCATAGTTATTTTGCTTGATTTAAACCACCCTTTGGAATTTGTAAAAGGAATCGGCTCCAGAAGGGCTGAATTGCTTTTCAAGGCTTTCAACGTAAAAACAATCGGTGATTTAATCCTGACATACCCTTTCAGATACATAGACAAGACCACCATTATCCCTATTAATCAAGTCAAAGCAGAGGACGATTGGATACTTATCAAAGCTACCATTCTTTACTCCGAAATAATTAGTGGAAGAAAGCCTCGCCTCATTACCCGAGTGTCAGACGGTACCGGAGTAATGGAACTGGTATGGTTTCAAGGCATAAAGTACATTGAACCATACCTAATTCAAGGAAACGAATATTTATTTTACGGGAAAATAAATGTCTTTCAAGGAAAAATTAATCTACCTCACCCTGAGATGGAAAGGCCCAATCAAGAAGGTCAGCCCAATTATTTACTACCTATCTATTCTACCAATGAAGCGCTAAACCGGTGTGGGTTCACTGTAAAGTTTAGGCGTGAATTGATTGCCGGCTGGCTAAATGATTTGACACATAACGATTTTCCTGAAATGATTCCTGAAAACATCGTCAAAGAGTTAAAGCTTCCCACGAGATTCGGTAGTATTAAACAAATGCATTTTCCCCAAAGCCATCAGTCCGCAGAATTGGCTAAGAAGAGATTGATCTTTGAAGAATTTTTTGTCAATCAATCCACCTTAATGCTTCAAAAGCTATACAGGAAAAATTTTATCAAAGGTTATAGTTTCTCCAAAATAGGTCCTTTCTTTAATGATTTTTATAACCATCATCTACCTTTTAACTTAACCGATGCGCAAAAGAGAGTTATCAAAGAAATTAGAACAGACATGGGATCCGGCTTTCAGCTCAACAGGCTGCTTCAAGGCGATGTAGGGAGTGGAAAAACTATCGTAGCACTCATGTCGGCTCTTATTGCACACGACAATGGATATCAAACGTGTATCATGGCACCCCTTGAGATTTTAGCCCAGCAGCACTTTAAAAATATCCTCAAACTCACCGAAAAGCTTGATATTCGGGTAGCTTTGCTTACCGGCTCAACCAAAAAGAAAGAAAAGTCAGCTATTATCAATGACCTCACTGAAGGAAAAATACATATATTAATTGGCACCCATGCCGTCATAGAACCCGGTATCTTATTTAAACAGTTAGGTTTAGTCATCATCGACGAACAACATCGATTCGGCGTAGAACAAAGGGCGGCATTATGGTCAAAGGCTCATCCCCTACCCCCACACGTCATTGTAATGACAGCGACACCTATTCCACGTACACTAGCAATGTCCGTCTATGGTGACTTAGATGTCAGTATTATCGACCAATTGCCTCCGGGTCGAAAACCTATAAAGACGATTCATTACCATGAGTTGAAGCGAACAGAGATGGAATATTTAATGAAACAGGAGCTGAATGCCGGGAGACAGGTTTTTGTTGTATTCCCTCTCATCGAAGAAAGTGAGAAAGTAGATTTGGAAAATTTACAGATGGGTTACGATCGTATTTTCAGAGCTTTTCCTCCACCCCACTATCAAATATCCGTAGTCCACGGTAAAATGAAAGCAGCCGACAAAGAACACGAGATGAACCGATTCATTAATCACCAAACAAATATTTTAGTGGCAACAACAGTGATAGAAGTTGGTGTCGATATCCCCAATGCATCATTAATGGTCATCGAAAGTGCTGACCGATTCGGTCTTTCACAATTGCACCAGCTTAGAGGCCGCGTAGGTAGAGGGGCTGACCAATCTTACTGTGTTCTAATGACCGGATTTCGACTTTCTCAGGATGCACGTACACGGATCAAAACCATGGTTGAGACTGATAATGGATTCATGATAGCAGAGGTAGATATGCAATTGCGTGGACCCGGAAGCATCGAAGGGATACGACAAAGTGGCGGTCCTGAATTTAAATTAGCCAATATCTCTTTACACCAAGATTTATTTAAATTGGCCAATGAATCTGCACTAAAAGTATTAACAGCTGACCCGACTTTAGAACAAAGTCAAAATAAAGGCTTAAAGACCTTCCTTGCACACCGATTGAAGATGAATAAAGATATGTCTAAAATAGGTTAAAAAGCCGAGCCTTAAAAATATAAATTTAATTTTAAAAAAGGGACTAATAAGACCAATTTATTTTATTGGGAAAAAGTATAAAGTCAAAAATGAGTTTATCCTGAATTTTGCTGTACAATATCATCTCACAGGTCTTAAAAACTATCCAAAATAAATTGATTGTGACGCACCATAGAAATTATCAATAGTCTCCTGTAAAATTTTGTTAAATCGGACGACTGTGTTAGGTCAAATAAAATTTATTTTTCAGCAGGTCCTAAACACATGAATTCTTGCATTATTTTCATAATTTACTTGTGTTTATTTATTTGATATTCAATTATATATTTGTTTTTAAGGGGTAGCTACATAAAACCGATTTGACTTTTAACCCATATTCCGCATTAGACAAATGAGAAATCGATTTACGACTCGTAATCAATGGCTTACAGAAACCATTGAAACAATTCGTACATCGGGATTAACCCTCATAATCAGCACTATACGGTTTTTCAAAACCTTTACTGCTGAATTACATCTAACTAAATCACAACAAGTTGATTATCATATATTTGGAAATATACTAATTCGTGACTATTTGAATTTCAACAAAACAAAAAGCTAGCTTCATATTTCTTAAAGAAACTATTGTACCTTTAATAAGAATTCGGGTTTAATTTAGACCAATTGATGGAAAAGATATATTGGTCTATTTAAAAGTATCAACGATTGTTAAAATTAGGAATACAATGTACCTGTATAATACCTTTTAACCCCAATTCCGCATTAGACGAATACAGAATTGAGTTTCAACTAGTTTTCAAACAAATGGCTAAAACCATTTATACTCCAATCAGTTTACAGATTCAATATTCTTCTTCACAAATAGTCGCTCATAATCCAAGAAATAATTGACTCTTACTGAAAAGATATTATTATCAATTTTGTCTCCAAATCTCTGAAACGTAGTCCAATACTTAGCACTTTCTTCTGAAAAGCCCGTATATCCACTATCCCATGCCAAAATCAAATCACTGCCACCCGCAAATCGCCATGTTGCCCTTGCTTCAAAATTGATGTACTCCACTACAATATTTTCAGGCACCTCATCTGTCACAATATTTTCTTCGGACAAATGACCATCTTTCTCTAATATATGGAACGAATTGTTATTAATCCTTGACCAATAATTTCTCACCCTAAAACTGAAATTTAGGTTCGGATTGACCAGAATAACCGGACTTAAACCCAGATCCACTGTTTTGTGGTTTCTTCGGCTAAATACAATATCTCCAGCCTTCAACAAACCATCATCCTTCAAGGATGTATAGGCATATCCAACATCATTCTCAATGCCTGAATAACCCACATTCCCTTTGATAGAAAAATAATCATTTATTCTAATTCGTGGATCCGCATTTATCTGATGCTTCTTTCTACCTTTTTCATTCCATTTTTGCCACGTATAGGTCATATCCAATGCAAATGCCCTCCTATAATCAGAAGAGACAAGGAAAGAAATTGCATAATTGGTTGGATATACGTAAAAACGTGAGAAATCAGGTTTCCTTGCCTCATAATAGTCATACGTCAATACGGGCTCAGACTTCAAAGTTAAGCTAACAGCATTAAAATTCCTTTCTAAGAAAAAATGCTGAAGTTCAACACTAAAATTGGCAAAATGATCAGGCTTAATAATACGGACATACTCCAATTCCAATGAAGTGGTCGATTTATTTCGAATACCTCTGGGGATATAAGTAGAATAGCCAAAATTCAATTCACTCTTTCGGATATTATATTCATTTAAAAAACCCAAATCTGTTGGGTCAAAATCTTTGGAAATCTCCTCATGCTCTAAGGAATACGTCCAGTTACCTGAATTTTTTCCCATCTCAACAAAGAACTTATGCCCAGCCTGCCTCGATTCTTGCCCGCGTATATATGACAATGCACCATTAGCCTGAATAAAATAGGTTTGATTTTTATTGCGTAGATTAAAATCCGTGCCCAGTACATTGGCATCCCGTAAAGATCCTTGGCGCATCACATTGGTATTTATGATTGAAAAATATGAATTATTTTTCAGGTTTTTATCCAACACCACAATATTGTAATTGGTCAGAGGATTGACCAATTGTTTTATCTCGTTGCCACTGATGTCATCACGAAATGTGGCATAGCTTCTCCCTTCAGTAGCATTAAATACACCTACAGCATGACCATTGCTTCCGCGACCTGTCAATTTAAATGCGTTGATTAATTTATTTTTACCCGGAAAATCAACTACCGAAAGGCTATCAGGGATTTCATTTGACTCTAAATACCGGTTTGCCGCTCCAATCCGTCGAGAGTAAAACAATTCCGCTCTCGAAAACAATTCCAATCCTTCGGTAAAAAAAGGCCTCCTTTCTTCATACTGAACCTCAAATGGTCCCAAATTATATACATTGTTGTCAAAAGAGACTTGTCCAAAATCCGGAATCAATGTTAGATCAAGGGTATATGCATCGTTCAGACCATATTTTAAATCCAACCCTCCGGAAATCTTAAAAGGCTTTTCCGACGCAGGGCTAAAATAGGTTGATAGATAAGGGAACAAAGACAATCGCAGTGGTGACTTTACATCCCTGATGCCTTCCAAAAACCCACTTTGGTTGAGAACACCGCTTATTGCCGGATTAACGCCTTGCCACGCCGATAGTTCTCTGGATTTTTTCATTTGTCTAAATACATTAAACCTCCAGTTGGTGTTACCTCCTTTAGGAAATCTCAATTGTGAGAATGGAATTCGCAACTCTGCCTGCCAACCATTATCCGTGAGCTTTACCGCACTATCCCAAATTCCATCCCATGACTCATCTTCCTCAAATCCAATATATTTTATATCTCGTTGTAAATTCCGAGGAGTCACGCTAAACCCAAATCCAATAGTTCCTGAGGCATACGGGTCGAAGACAAATTCAATAAAATCGGTATTATTATAATTATCCCGTTGGGCAAGTTCTTTTAGAATATTAATTTTATCATCAATCATTGTTGCAAACAAATAGATTGCATTGTCGTCAAACAAAACTTTAAACTGAGTATTTTTGCTACATGGTGCACCGGGATGAGGCTCTATCAGCGTAAAATCTTCGTAATATTTGGCCTTTGACCATACCTCATCATCCGATTCTCCATCAATAACAGGTCTTTTATCTAAAGTCCCAATTTTAAAGACAAGTGCAGTTTTAACCTTTTTTGAAGTTGAATCGCCTAACATTTCTTGACTAAGACCCACGTCTCCTGCCAAAAATATAATAAAGAAGATTAAAATTATTCTCATAAAATATCGATATTCACTACACAAATATCTAAAAAATAAATATTTAGCAGGCTTATTTTTCAAGCCATTGATAAATAAAATAAGACTACGAATGTCATTAAAAACATCATTAACAACTCAACAGCAAAGGCATAGAAAAACCGTATTATGCTGATTACGAATCCCTTATCGATTCCATACCGATTTGACTTTTAATATAGACCAATTGATGGAAAAGACACATTGGTCTATTTAAAAGTACCAGTGGTATTACGATTGTAAAACAATAAAATAGTTTGGTCTATTTTTTTGTTACAATTCGTAATACATTTTCAAATGCGGAATAAGCGTTTACCTTTCCTTTCAATAAAAATTCATCACATGATTAAAGTCATTTCCAAATAATTTATACCCAATTACTTCGTTAACTTAATGGATGTAATTAGTTTTGCAATTCGTTTTAATAAAAATCTATATGCTTGTGAGATATATATTGATTCTTTTAGTTCTCATTTCCTGCCAAAATATACATGCTCAAGAGCGTTATTTAACGCAATTTTATGGATCTCCCATCACCCTTGACCCTTCTTTAACCGGTAATTTTGAAGGAAATTACCGAATCAACTTAGCATACCGGAATCAATGGTCTAACACCTTTGAAAATCCATTTAGCGTATTTCAAGGAAGTGTTGACCTCAACTTCAATCTCGGTCTAAAAAGTCAAAAAGTTCATGATATCGCTTCTGCAGGAATATATTTTGCTCACGACAAAGCCGGAATCTTGAGTTTTGGAAATACGGAAATGGGTGTAACAGGTGCTTATCACAAAGCCCTTGGTCCCAATCAGTTTTTATCAGGTGGCCTTTACTTAAGCTTAAATCAACGAAATAGTAACTTTACCAATGTAACCTTCGAGGATCAGTTCAATGGCGAAGATGGCTATACTGCGCCGACTGCAGAACAATTAGCCGAAAACAACTTTGCATTTTTCGATCAAGGTATCGGCGTCAACTACTCCAATTATCAGGTCAATCAACACGGTTACAATGTAGGTGTTGCCATTGCTCACCTCTCGCGCCCGGAAGCATCTTTTTACAAAAGAGACCCTGATGCCGAATCTGAAGTTTTATCTTTTCGTCTTCCTATAAAATACACGGTTCATGGCGGTGGTAGAGTTGTTTTAGATGACTATATGTCGCTGTTTCCTCGTGCTATGTATCAGAAACAAGGTGTCTATGATATGGCAACTGTGGGACTGACACTTAAGACGGATGTATATTTTTGGTCTATCCACACAGGAGTCTTTGCCAGAGGCGCCGGAGTAAACAATAAGTACAACTTTGATTCTGCCGGCTTCCTACTCGGATTGGAATATAACAATTGGCAAGTTGGACTTAGTTACGACATAGGTTTTCCAAGTATTACGTATTATAGTCGGAATCAGGGGACCTTCGAAGTGACACTTTCTTATTTTGGCTTATACATCAATGACGACCTTCTTTGCCCTACTTTCTAAAGATTGGGTAGAAAGATAAGATGCTTCAATAAACGATTGGAATTAAAGGCTTTCTTAATACGTATCTAATGTAAAGTCCAACATGAGATTCCCCGCAATACAAAAAGACAGATGATCGACAAAATAAGTAAACATTTACAGCTCCAACCCAATCAAGTACACCAGGTTCTTACTCTGGTAGAAGGAGGTGCCACAATACCCTTTATTGCCAGATACAGGAAAGATAAAACCGGAGGGCTTGATGAGGTTGCTATTTCGTCTATTATCCATCTTCATAAGGAATTCACGGCATTGGAAGTTAGACGAGACTATATCTTAAAGACGTTGGAAGAAAAGGGAATTAACGATGATCTACTCATCCGAAAAATACAAGAAGCCGACAACCTTTTTACGTTGGAAGACCTTTATGCACCTTATAAATCCAGAAAGAAGACAAGGGCAGACATCGCCAAAGACAATGGACTTGAGCCTTTGGCTAATTTTATAATGAAACAACAACACGCATCTATTCATAGTGTAGCTGCTAAATATGTAGGTAAAAACATCCTTTCTATTGAGGATGCACTGCAAGGGGCAAGAGATATTATTAGTGAAAATATATCTAATGATGTCGAGCTCAAAGAAAGTTTACGGAGGCTTTTTGCCCAAAAGTCTATTCTGACTAGCAAAGTCATAAAAAGTAAAATGGCCGAAGCCTCCAAATACAAGGATTATTTTGATTTTTCAGAAAGCATTAAAAAAATGGCGAATCATCGTTATTTTGCCATAAAAAGAGGCTCCGATGAGGGATATCTACGCATCAGCTTAGAGCCACCTATCGAAGATGCAATCTATAAACTGGAGCGCCAATTGATTAAAAACCAATCAGAATCATCTGAACAGATACAAACCGCGCTTCAGGACAGTTACAAAAGGCTGATTAGGCCTGCCTTGGAGAACGAATTTATCAACAATATAAAATCGAATGCCGATCTCGAAGCAATGGATGTATTTACACGCAATTTACGCCAATTGCTTCTTGCCAGCCCTTTGGGTGAAAAAATCATTCTCGCCATCGATCCGGGATATCGCACCGGCTGCAAAGTCGCGGTCATCGACAATAACGGCAACTTATTAGACACTAACGTCATCTACATTCATGAAAATTCAACAGTAGAGAATTCAAAAAAAACAATCCAATATTTATTTTCTAAACATAAATTTGAAGCAATCGCAATAGGTGATGGCACTGCCGGAAGAGAAACAGAAAAGTTCATCAAGTCAATGCAGTTGCCGGTTCCAGTGTTCTTAGTCAATGAGGATGGAGCATCTATCTATTCTGCTTCTGAAATAGCGAGAGAGGAATTTCCTGATTTAGACTTGACATTCAGGGGAGCAATATCTATCGGGCGAAGATTGATGGACCCTTTGGCAGAACTGATTAAAATAGACCCCAAGAGCATCGGTGTCGGTCAGTATCAACACGATGTCAATCAAAGTCTTTTGAAGGAAAAACTTCAGCAGACCGTCGAATCATGCGTCAACTTAGTCGGTGTCAACCTCAATACAGCAGGCAAAACTTTGCTTTCCTATGTAAGTGGCATTGGTCCTATACTGGCTCAAAATATCGTCGATTATAGAAGTAAAAATGGAGCATTTCAATCCAGAAAGGAATTATTAAATGTTCCAAGGCTCGGTGCTAAAGCGTTTCAGCAATCTGCCGGATTTTTACGAATCAGAGATGGACAAAATGTTCTGGACAATAGCGGTGTACATCCGGAATCTTATGAAATAGTGAATAAAATTGCATCCGCATTGAACATCAACATAAATCAACTCATTGGTAATCCCTTATTAGATTCAATGGATATAAATATCTTCCAGGACGAAAATCACGGTGCATTCACAATGAAAGATATCGTGGCTGAACTCAAGAAACCTGGCTTAGACCCCCGCTCTGAAGCAACGGTATTTGAATTTGCCAATGTGTATTCAATAGATGACCTTCATGAAGGCATTATCATCCCAGGTAAAGTTACCAACCTCACCAAATTCGGTGCATTTGTTGACATCGGTATCAAACAGGGCGGCATGATTCATATTTCAGAAATAGCTGATAAATTTATCAAAGATCCTGCGGAAATATTACAACTCAATCAAGAAGTAATGGTAAAGGTCATAGGTATTGACCGGGAACGAAATAGGATAAACCTTTCAATGAAACAAGTTTAAACAACACTCGTTATATGCTTTCAATAGCATCAACAGCTGTTGTTTTAACTATTTCAATGCCATATCCCAAAATTCCCACACGACGCTTTTGGGAAGATGTTACCAAATCCAGCTTAGTAATGCCCATATCTCTGATAATCTGTGCGCCGATACCCAAATCTCTTTGTTCCTGCCTCTGTTCAGGTTGAATCTGCTTAGAAAGATTAATAATTGACTCAACAAGGTCAATAGAACGTTCTGATTGCCTCATAAAAAGGACCAAGCCTTTCTTTTGCTCTCTAAAGTAATCCATAACATTTTGCAACTGCTTCATCCAACCTGTAAAAAGGAATGCCGCTGTTTCATGAATATTATTCTCACTAAATACCCGGACCGGCACCACTTCATCCTCATCCCAAGTGCCATACTGAATAGCAATGTGGATATCATCACTATTGATTTGGCGATAAAGGTGAACTTGCAAAGAACCATAAGGAGACTCAAGAACACCTTCAAACTCTTTTCTAATAAGCTGTTCAGTCTTCAAGCGATAAGCCACAAGGTCACTGATAGATATTATTTTGAGATTGTGTTGTTCTGCTATCTCCATCAACTGAGGTAGTCTTGCCATAGTACCATCGGCATTCAGTATCTCAACCAATACTCCGGCAGGATACAAGCCGGCCAACTTCGCCAGGTCAACAGCCGCTTCTGTGTGCCCTGTCCTTCGCAGTACGCCACCGCTTTTGGCTTTCAATGGAAAGATATGTCCCGGTTTAGCATAGTCATCTCGGGTTATTCTTGGATCTGTAAGGGCTTTTATCCCGGTAGCCCGGTCATAAGCACTGATTCCGGTAGTGCACCCATGCCCTATCAGGTCAATGGACACGGTAAAGGCAGTTTCGTGCATGGCTGTATTCTGATTGACCATCATTTCTAGACCGAGTGCTTCTACTCTATCCGCCTCCAATGGTGCACATATCAATCCGCGCCCGATTGTGGCCATAAAATTTATCTTATCAGGCGTAATCAGTTCTGCAGCGCAGACAAAATCACCCTCATTTTCCCGATCTTCATCATCTACAACAATAACAAGTTCTCCGTTTCTGATTGCTTCAATAGCATCCGATATATTATTCAACATGGATTTTAAATTTGAAGTGCAAAGATAATCAATGTTATCCGGCTTCTGTAGGTGTGTTTAACATTTTGCTTAAAATGATAGGCAGAGGCACCTACAAAATATTGCGAATAAAAGCTTTATCAAAAAATACACACACAACTTTTAAAGTATAACCTTTCCTAAAAAATCTTCTATTTTACGCCCTATCGTCAACCAATCATAGTTTTTCTCAACAAACTCCCTTGCGTCATGTGAGGTGCGCTTTCTAAGATCTTCGTCATCAAGTAACATGTCGATAGTACTCAAAAATGTCTTCAAATTGTCCGCAATAAAAATTTCTTTACCAGGTAACGCACCTATTGCGTTATTGACCCGAGTAGTTGTTATTACTGACAATCCGCTTGCCATTGCCTCCAAAATTTTATTCTGTTGTCCGCTCCCGGAAAAAAGGGGTGCAACAAATATTTTGCCTGTCCAATAAACATCCCGGATGTCATCCATCCACCCTTCAATGACAAACCGTGTATTGGACTGATTCATCAATGACTTCGAAGGCCTGGCCCCGGCAATTCTAATCGTAATATCAGATTCCAGCTTCCTTCCGATTCGATTGATTAAATAGGAGGCCGCTTTGATATTGGGCTCATAACCGAGATTCCCGGTAAAACAGATATCGTATAACTCTTCATGATATTCATTGGGATGATAGAATTCCAGATCTACTCCGTTGGGCAAAACTGTTATTCGGTGTATGTTTTCCGGATCTATTGAATGCCGGTCCTGCTCCGAAATGATACTGAAATAATCTGCTGTTTGGAAGGCAGATTTTTCGACTTTTATCATTTTTGCTATTTCCCAACGAAGCCATATCTTTTCCCACCAGGGCGCTGTTTCTTTACGCTTTCGCAAATTAGCTGAAAACGAATCCATAAAATCCAACCATATTTTACCCTTAAATCCCTTTAAATATGGGATTACCCGTACAAGCTGGCAAAATATCAAATCAGGATTATTTTCCTGTAAATCTTTTTGAATAAACTTCGTCAGGCTTTTCAAATAAAAATAACCGACATGAAAGGGCAATCCATAAAATATCCCGACAAAAACCATCCACAGTCGCGTTATCCTTGATACAGGATAAAGTGTTACAGATTTACAGAACTGTTTCAAATGAGCTATATCCTCATCGGAAGTATTCCTTTCTGCTATGCAGAACAAATGCACCTCGTGATTCATGGACAATAGCCTTATCTGGTGATACAACCTTAGTTTATCACCCTTCTCCAAAGGATAAGGAAATCGCGACGAAAGGATATGGATTCTCAAGGCAAAGTAATTAGTTCAAAAATCATGGGCTTAGCCTTTTGATGATCCAATGATTATCTGTGTGTTGGTATAAAAATCGATCATGCATTCGATTTGGTCGGCCTTGCCAAAATTCAAACTCAATCGGGCTAAGGGCAAAGCCACCCCAGTGTACGGGCCTTTCCAATTGTTCATCCGGCAAAGCTTTTATTTCCTCAAATCGCCTCATAAGCTCATTGTAATCCTCCACAACCCGGCTCTGCTGAGAAGTGATGGCTCCGGCTCTACTATCATGTGGCCTACTGTAAAAATAAGCATCAGATTCTTCAGAATTAATACGCTTCACATCCCCTCTAATTCTTATTTGACACTCAGACTGTGGCCACCAAAATAACAATGCGGCGTTAGGACACCTTGTCAATTGCTGACCCTTAGACGAAAGGTAATTGGTAAAAAAAATAAATTCGTTGTAAATAATTTCCTTAAGCAACACAATTCGGGCATCTGCACCATACCGCTCATCCGAGGTAGCTAATGTCATCGCATTAGGCTCGGGCACCCCTGCCTCCTTAGCTTTAGCAAATAATTTTTCAAATTGAATAAAAGGGTCTTCATCAAGTTGATCTCTTTCTAAGTCACCTTTATTATATTGTTGCCGGTAGTTGCGTAGATCCATTGCTGGTTTTAATTAAAGCCAAAGATAGGATAGAAAATTCAAATAAAAGATACAATTGACCATATTTCCAAGAAAAACATGAAGGTCACCCCGGGCAAAAAACTGACTAATGTCCCTTGCCATGGCAAATCACATTTAAACCTTGAAAAATCATAATTTCACTATATTCAACGCGCTCATACAATTTCCAGGTGAAAATTTATCCAGCCATCATCCGTATAGACATTATATTTCTCATAAAAATGAATTGCGGGTTGATTCCAATCCAATACCTGCCAATTTATGCGATTACATTTCCTCTCTTTTGCAACCACAATCAAAGCGTCCATCATCGTTGTTCCTATACCATGACCTCTGAAATCAGGATTTACAACTAAGTCTTCCAAATATAGTGTCTGCCCTTTCCAGGTAGAATATCGAATATAAAACAAAGCCAACCCCTCAACCTTTCCATCAACTTCTGCCACCAATGCCCACCACACTATATTCTTTCCAAAGCCGCTTTCAACAAAATGGTCAAAGTCAACCGTCACTTCCTGCGATGCATTCTCGTAGTCAGCCAATTCCTGGATGAGTCTCATCATATCACCACAGTCGTCTTTGACTGCCTTTCTTATAACTACATTCATTGGATAAAGATAAAAAGTTTGTGTGTTTAAGATGCTCTTAGTAAAAAATATAGCAACTCAATAACAAATGCGGTCCACTCAGGCAATCTTTCAATGTGCAATTTACATAACACTATATCGATCCGGATTAACAACTTGAACAAAATAAAAAGAGGTTGTCCGTATCAACTATGGACAACCTCAATTCTTGAATTTTGTGATCCCGCTGGGATTCGAACCCAGGGCCACATCATTAAAAGTGATGTGCTCTACCAGCTGAGCTACAGGATCATTGCTAAAGCTTTTCTTCTAAAGCGGTGCAAAGATAGAAGCATTTTTAAGAAGAACAAAAGATTTATATCATTTTTTCAAAAAAATTGAAAAATTTTATTTTGTCAACCTAAATCTCATCTGATTATCAATGGAATAAATGGATAATTTATTTATCCCACAAGCAATAAGCTACTTGAACGACAGTTTCTTTTGTTATTTGATTCAAGTAATTTTATCGTGAAAACGAATTTACATTAGGCAATCAACTATTTTGATATATGATTTCCAATATATTTTCTGAAATACTGACCTACACGTTAAAAATGACTTTCACAAAGGAAGTAGATCACTATACATCAAATACCCGGCCTTCCTCGGCAAATTCAGTTGATTCAAAAACTGACCGAGCCTCCTCAACCAATGGTCTGATATCCGCATATTTACTAGAAGGATGGCCTATCAACAACCGACCTGCACCTGCATCTTTCGCTATAGTTGCGGCTTCAATGGCTGTACTATGCCCGCGCTGCCTTGCTTTTTCCTGATATTCTTGCTTATAGGTAGCTTCATGATACAACAGGTCAACATTCCTTATAATCGGAATTATAGTGGTATGATAGGCAGTATCGGAGCAATAAGCATAAGATCGAGGCCTATTCTTGACGTAAAGCGCTTCATCCGGATGCAAATAGCCTCCATCAACTTCAATGCTTTTCCCCGCTTTTAACTCGATTATTTGTTTTGTACTCAAGCTATATTTTCCGATAACTTCTTCCTTTAAATTCAATGGACGTTCTTTTTGCCGGAATAGATAACCATTACAAGGGACACCATGTTTAAGCGGAATGTTCTCCACGCTGAAAGTAACATTCTCCAAAACAACTTGATGTTCTTCCGGATTGGTCTCAATACAATGAATAGGAAAACTATAATGCGTAAAAGAAGACTTAGAAATATTTTCGATAAATTCCTTAATCCCCACAGGTCCGACAATGGTCAATAATTCTTTTCGACCCAATAAAATCATACTGGTAATCAGTCCGGGTAGCCCAAACACATGATCTCCATGCAAATGAGAAATAAAGATAAACTCCAATTTCACCTTTGACAATTTCAGATCATTCATACGAAACTGACTTCCTTCCCCACAATCAATCAGAATATGATGATGATCTAAATTTAAAAATTGAGAAGACGGATGCCGACCATGAGCAGCAAGGGCAGAATTAGAGCCTAATATTGTGATTTTAAAGTTCAATTACTCCTCTTCCGTACTTGAATTTAATTCTTTTTCAATTTCATCCATCAATATATAATCTAATGATTCTTCCATGGTCGGAATAATGGTCAAAATTGACTCTAATCTCGAAATTTCAATTAGTTTTTTTACCGGAGAATGATTTATCTCCGTTAAAATGAATGCCCCATTTTCTTTCCAAAGCCTATTGCCCGTGAGGATGGCACTCAATCCACTACTATCAATATATTTAACTTTAGATAAGTTGATTACCAGATTGGTAAGACCTTCGTTTTTAAATATAACCAATTCGGACTTTAAATCCGGTGCAAGCAATGAATTCAAATTCTCTTCTTCAAGTGTCATTATGGCATAATGCTCTTGCTTATCTATGGAATATTTCATATAATTTTGATTACTGTAATGTAATTATGTCAGTTTAACGTTAAAATTTGTTAATTATTCAAACGGTCAAATATACATGTATTCAAGCAAATTTTTCTTAATAAAAGATTAAAACCCTACAAACCCGCGCCATCAATGCATATTCGATACTAACCTTATATTTAGTCAGCATAAAAACGCCTTTTTGAGCAAATAATATATAACAAACCGAATTATTTTGGCACAATTTTTTCATAACACAAATAACATTATGTTAAATTATCATATTTTATTTTTTTATAAAGTGATAAAATAGTATACTTGTGTTGAAAATAAACAATTTGTACACTTTTAGCGTCTAATAAAGATAATAAAAGGGTCGAAAAGACTTTAAAAAATTTAAGGAGCAAAAAATGAACAAAAAATTCTCACCTGAAGTAAGGAAAATTATAACCCAAAGCCGCGATCAAGCATTACGATTAGGGAATAATTATATCGGTACAGAGCATCTGTTAATGGGTCTGTTAGCCGACAAAGACAGCACTGTAAACAAGGTCTTGATGACTATGGATGTTGACTTTGATGAATTATTTAAATTAGTGGAAACATCTGCTATTGAAAAGGCCAACTTAGAAACTACTTCCAATGTAAGCAATATCCCGTTAGACAAACATGCTGACAAAGTACTGAAAGTCACATTCTTAGAAGCTAAATTATTCAAAACAGATGAAATCAGTCCCGAACATCTATTGTTGAGTATCCTAAAGCACAAAGACAATACTGCAGCAAGGATTCTTAAAAAATATGATATTGATTACGAAAGCTTTAAGACTGAATTAGATTACATGGGGAATGTTGATATGACGGACGAATGGACTGATCTGGGCAATATGTCTGCGGGCAGCGGGGATGATTTTCCTATGGAGGAAGAAGGCATATCCAAGTTCCAGAAAAAAGGTTCTACCAAGTCCAAGACTCCGGTATTAGACAATTTTGGTCGTGACATTACAAGACTGGCTGAAGAAGGGAAGTTGGATCCAATCATCGGTAGAGAAGTAGAAATAGAAAGGGTTTCACAAATTCTCAGCCGTCGTAAGAAAAATAACCCAATCCTCATTGGTGAGCCCGGTGTAGGCAAAACTGCCATCATAGAAGGTCTTGCTTTGAGAATTCTTAAGAAAAAAGTGTCCCGAACGCTTTTTAACAAGCGTATTGTCATGTTGGATCTTGCCGCCCTTGTCGCCGGCACCAAGTATCGTGGCCAATTTGAAGAGCGCATTAAAGCCATCATGAACGAGCTTGAAAAGACACGTGATGTCATTTTATTTATTGATGAAATCCACACCATTGTAGGTGCTGGCGGCGCAACAGGTTCGCTTGACGCCTCCAATATCTTCAAGCCCGCACTTGCACGGGGCGAATTGCAATGTATCGGAGCATCAACTCTGGATGAATATCGTCAATATATAGAGAAAGATGGTGCATTGGATCGTAGGTTCCAAAAAATAATCGTTGACCCGCCAACTGCCGAAGAGGCAATGATAATCTTAAAAAATATCAGTGGTAAATACGAAGAATTCCATAATGTCACCTTCTCAGATGAAGCTATTAAAGCATGTGTCCAGCTAAGTGACCGTTATATCAGCGATCGATTTTTGCCCGATAAAGCCATCGACGTCATGGATGAAGTAGGTGCAAGAGTTCACCTAAAAAACATTCACGTACCACGGCATATCGAAGATATCGAAAAGCAAATCGAAGACATCAAAGAACAAAAAAATCTGGCTGTCAAAAACCAACAATACGAAAAAGCTGCCGATTTGAGGGATGATGAATCCAAATTAGGCCGAACCCTCGAAGAAGAAAAACTGAAATGGGAAGAAGAAGCCAAATCCAAACGCTATCCGGTCGATGCCGAAGATATTGCTGAAATCGTATCTATGATGACGGGCATTCCTTTGAAAAGAGTTGCTCAAAAAGAAAGCAATAAACTGGTACACCTGAACGCTGAAATAAGGCAAATGATCATCGGTCAAGATCAAGCGATCGACAAAGTCGTAAAAGCTATCCAGCGTAACCGCATAGGCTTGAAAGATGCAAAAAAACCTATTGGTTCCTTTATATTCCTTGGCCCAACGGGTGTGGGAAAGACCGAACTTGCAAAAGCCTTGGCAAGGCACATCTTCGATTCAGACGACAGCCTTGTTCGCTTAGACATGAGTGAATACATGGAAAAGTTTTCGGTAACCAGACTCATTGGAGCGCCTCCCGGATATGTAGGCTATGAGGAAGGAGGACAACTGACCGAAAAAGTCCGTCGTAAGCCTTACTCTGTCATCTTATTGGATGAAATTGAAAAAGCGCACCCGGATGTCTATAATATCTTATTACAAGTCTTAGACGACGGTGTCTTGACGGATGGCTTAGGTAGAAAGGTTGATTTCAAGAATACCATGATAATTATGACTTCCAATATAGGTGTCAGACAATTGAAGGATTTTGGAACCGGCGTAGGATTCAATACGACGGCCAGACTGGAAGCTGAAGAAGATAATGCAAAGAGCGTCATTCAGGCAGCTTTGAAAAAGACTTTTTCGCCGGAATTCCTCAATAGGATTGACGATGTGGTGATTTTTAATAGTCTTTCAAAAGATGAGATATTCCAAATAATTGACATCGTCCTCCAATCTCTGTACAATAGATTGAGTCAGCTCGGATTCTCAATGGAATTAACCGATGAAGCCAAAGATTTTGTCGCCGAAAAAGGATATGATCCACAATTTGGTGCCAGACCTCTACATCGTGCTATTCAAAAATACGTTGAAGACCCATTGGCCGAATTTATTCTAAATGAGAATCCTCAGGAAGGGTCTAAATTTACTGCCGTATTAAACGAAGATAAAACCGGCTTAAAAATAACACTCTCCTCGGAAGTAAAACCGGTATAACTATTTTCCTATATATTAAATAAAAAAGAGTTCCAATTTTGCTGGAACTCTTTTTTTTATCATTCGCCTATCTTTAAAGGGACTTGAATATAATAATAGCCCTTTATCAATATTATCAGGCAGAGAAAGATGTACCGCATCCACAGGTACTACTTGCATTTGGGTTTTTAAAGGAAAAACCACGATTGTTTAATCCTTCCTCCCAGTCAATAATCATGTCTTGCAAATAAATTCCATGTGCTTTTTTCATATACACTTCAATGCCGTGTATAGTAAACACTTCGTCTCCCGGTTTTTGGGAGTCAAAGCCCAATTCATAACTAAATCCGGAACACCCACCTCCTTTTACACCAACACGTAGTCCATAATCAGCGGGAATACCTTGGGATTCCTTAACCATCTTCAATTGTTCAACAGCGCTTTCTGTTAATACAATGGGCGTTTTAGTTGTGGTATCTTCTGTCATTTTAAAATTTCAATTGATATAATAATGTGAAACGTTTTTACAATAAGAAAGTTTATTCTAATCCTGAGTATTTGTAGTTTGTTTTCTAAAGTTAATAACCTGTGTATATGTTACAATGACAGGAGTGTTTTGCAATGTTGCCGGCTTCCATTTGGGCATAAGTTGTATCAGCCGCTTCACCTCATCATCCGCCCCATTGCCCACTTTATCCAGTGTGATAACAGGATTAAATGCTGTTCCATCTACACCAATGGTAAATTGCACGACGACAACGCCGTATGTTCCTTGACGAATAACTTCTTCAGGATACCTTAAATTAGCCTTTATAAAATCAGCCAATGCTGATGAACCTCCCGGAAATTCAGGAACAGTTTCCGGCTTTAATACAATCTTGCCTCCTTCACTGGTAAGCTCCATCATATCTTGAGAAATCGTCGCCGACTGATACTTAACCTCACGTGTATCTTGTTTTGCTTTAATATCACGTAGCGCCTGACCCGTTGAATCCTTCTTTTTTTCTTGGGAATGCAAAGATGGTACAAGGGTGAAAACAATGCTTATCATCAGCCCCCATTTCAACAAATTAAAATTCCTGGACATCTTATACCTTGAATGCAATAGGCATAGTCATTTTGACACGAACGTTTTTCCCGTCTTGTTTGCCCGGAATCCAATTTGGCATCATTCTTATCACCCGTGTTGCCTCTTCAGCTGCGCCATATCCCACATCATCTTTAATGACATTAATATCGGTTAGTGATCCATCCTTTTCCACAGTAAACTGCATAATAACCTTTCCGGATACTTTTTTTGCCTTTGCTTCTACCGGATATTTCAGTTCTTTAGAAACGTAGGAATACATTGCAGAAGGTCCACCTTGGAATGAAGGAGGATTATCCACTACCCTATAAACTTGATTTTCTTCCATCCAGATCTCTTTGGCATTTTTGGGCTCATTGTCACTTTGTTGTGGCAAAGTTTTATAGGCTTTAGGTTGAATCTCAGTGGTCTTATGTGGCTGTTTAGACT
>CAKUWM010000017.1 GCA_934699305.1 uncultured Saprospiraceae bacterium
TGGATACCTCACGCCAAACGAAAAATTTAAACAAATTATTAATCAGAATTCTGTTGCATTTGCAAGTTGAATTCAGCGTTAAATCAAGGTCGCACGTGTTGGATAAGACAAGTGACGGAGCTACCTCTACTTTTGTATCCGGCAGATTAATAACGGGCAAGTTATTAATAGCATCTCCTTGAAAGATGATTTTCTCTTCTTTGAGCCTATCAGTATAAAAAATGTCATTTATATTATGCGGGAAACTCTTAATTTCTTGCAATAATATTTTAGTCGACTCTTCTGATAAGTACTTTGGCAGATATAGTCTTATATCTTCGTATAAATTCATGTCAAATTAAATCCCAAAAATTTTCATTAACCATATCAACTATATCATTATCTATATCAATACTATTCTTTAATATATTCGAGATGAAATCATGCAAAATGGATATATCGTATATGTTATTAGTCATATCTTTATAAGAAATTATCGAAGAAGATTCATTTTGAAAAGCAGAAGGATAATCAATTCCGGTGGAAAAGGATGCGGAAAATAGCATTACAGCAAATCCTAGAGTAGTCGTGCGTTTTAAGCCACTACTTGCTAAATGGTTGGTTTTAGGATTTAAAACCGTGGAAGACGATGGTGTTCTTAATTCATTTATATTTAGTGTCATAATCATATCTTAGGTTGTTTAAAACTTTCATACAACGCTCCTTCGGTCATTTTTTTGAATTTATTACTTAAAAAGTCATGTGACTTTTCAAGCCAGTCAGAGAGGGATTTTAAGTTAGAAGAGATTATTTGCTTGGTTACATTAGTTTCTATTATAAGACCTTCTTCGTTATTATAACCACCTCTGTTTATTATAGTATTAAACAAGCCGACATCGCAAGGATATCCAGCTGCAAATGTGAAGAATAAAGGAACCGTATTTTTCGGTTGAATATTGTGCTTAATCTCTAGATGCAAATGCTCCTTTAAATACTCAAAAGCATTATTTTTATTATTGTTAAAATCAAATGGAAAGAAATCTATATATTTTAGGGCTAAATTAAGATTCGTATTCTCTTCAAAATCATACGAGTCATTCATAACGTTTATAATTTTCAGAATTTCTTTCTCAAATTCATCCCAAAAGTAGAATAAGTCAATTGTATTTACCGATAATAATCCAGGGCCTAATTGGTATAATGGGTAAGATCCATTTTTAGTGAATCTATACATTGGCTTATTTATGAAAACTTCAACGGGTATTTCCATGTTTGGTGCTGCAATTAGGTTGAGTCTATTCGGGTATTCATCTTTCAACTTCGAATATATATCGCCTAACATAAATTGAAATTTCTCTTTATCCTTATTGTCATTAATAGGCCAAGTTAATTCAAATATAACTTCAATAAGTGGTGCACTGGGTAATTTACTCATAATTTTATAACGTTTGTGATTCAAGAGAAGAAGTGAAATACATAAATAACAAGACATCAATAAATTTATGCTACAAATATACTCATTTTCTTACCATTTAAACAAAAAAACCAAGACAAAGTTTTATTAGGGATTCATTTTGAACCATAAAACTAGATTCTTCTGCTTATGCGGATTTGTAATCCGTGCCTTATAATTGCAAATCCGCACCAGCGGGAGTGTATAGGCACGGATTGCAAATCCTCGCCAGCGGGATATAAATATTTTGTTATTACAAATGACATAGTTTTTGTTTATATTTGAATTTCTGTGGATATATTTTTAGTGAATTATTCTTTAACATTAGATACGTCATTAATAAAATCCTTAGAGTGTTTTTTCCATATTTTTTTCATATTATAATTCATAATGTAATGTTTTATATTTAATTTCTGAATTTTGATCTTTGAAAAAAGTCCATCTCTTTTAGCCACTATTTTTCTAGCCCTAAGCGAAAAATCATTCTGCCACTCTAATTTCTTGTTATGGTGACAATTTGTAGATTTAATTGCATAAAGTTCAATTAGCTGAAGTTTCGCTATTTCAAAAAAGACAAATACAAACATAGAATAGTAATCCAAAAACTCTCTTATCTTATTCTCTTTGAATGCACTTCCTGCTAGCTCTTGCAATTTTGATGAAAAATCGTCAATGAAATCATGAAATGTCAAAGTGTAATTTGAATAAGCTTTGGCTATTTGTTCAAATTTAGCATTAGGAATATGAGTTAACACTATATTGTTCCTGGGATTTTTTTGATATTCTAGAAAATAATTCTTTTCAGCATTAAAGAAGTTGTTAAAACTAGAAATCCGTGAGTTGTTTGATTCATCAACTTGAATAAGATAAAAATTATTTCTTTGTTGCTTACTAATTTGACTCCACTGCTGTCTTACTTTAATGCTATTTTTAAAAAAGGTACCACTGATTTTCTTTATAAAATCCTTTTGTTCTATTAAGTCTACTAACTCTTTTAAATCATCTTTCTCCAAAAAATTAATACCAATAGAAAGTAAATAGAGTATGCGACCTAACTCTTTTTCATTACCTAATTCTTTAATCTTTGTGTCATATATTTGATCCGTTATTTCTACAAGTGTGGCCCAGTTATGGTCTTTCTCGCATCTTAACTGTATTTCAATTGGATTTGACTTTCGGTCTTTCGTTTGAACAATTAAATGTAATGATTTGTAACCATCAGATTTAGGATTTGCGATATAGTCATTTCTGTCAGATTTAATATATAACTGGTTGTTTAGAATTTTCTTTAATTTATAAACCTGATCGTTACTTTTGAGAATACATCTGCAGCCAGCAATATCTTCTATTCTAGGAAGCTGTGTTTTTTCTAAGCGTTTTAATTTACTGATTATGGATTCAATACGTTTAATTCGATAAGTTATTATTGCCTTTTTGTCAACTTTTTGGATTGAATTACGCAAAATTTCAAATACTTGTGAAAGTGGTTCTTTATAGCTAGTTCTAAAAGTTTGAAGCATTTCCAAATCGTCAATTGGTATTTCAGAAAGAGTATCAAAACCCTTTAATTTATCTCCTAACCTTACATAGTCACCTTTTGAATAATTTATTGCTTCTTGTTGTTCAATTATTCTATAACCTTTTTGCTTTTTCATGTTTTAATATATTGATCATTTTTTTCTTTCTGATTTCCCATAAATGTGCATACAAACTTCATATGCATTCTGGTATCTGGCATCTTCACTTTGCATCATCTCCAAAGGATATATTTTTTTCAAAAAATCTATTTCTGATAGCCTTCCATAATAATTATATTGATGGTGAGTTCTGCCTATCCAGCTGTCCTCTTCAAATCCTTTTATAAATAAGTCGAATATTTCATTTCTAGTGATTCTTGATATTTCGGTCATAGTTAAGTTAAGTTTTTCTCTTAATCTCTATAGCGTTTTAGGTCATTTCGTTGCTTATACAAGTATTTGTTTTTTAAGAGAATCAAATCCTCCATCTCTAAGATGCTCTATTATTTCCTCTTTTGCCATTTTGCCTTTTCTAAGACTTTCAATAGCAATTGTTATATTTTGCCTTTTTAAGCATAGAGATTTATGATTTAAATTAAACATCTGAATGGTTTTTTCGGCTTTTGCGTGATTCGAAGCATCAATATCGGACTTTGGATGTATCTCGCCTAAGTATGAATACTCAAAATACTCTTCGGGATAATCAGTAATCGGGTTGAAAATATCCATATAATCTACTTTTTTAATTACCTTATCCTTATGGCATGCTCCAAATTCAGAGTCTCTTGTTGCATATATTAGATTGTTCCAATCAAAAGTTTTTCGATTGTCAATGTCTCTTTTTATATAGTGATCTATATGTCGTTTCACATTATCACGGAAATATATTTCAGTATATCCACACATATTATTTTGCTCCTCTAACAGTGCTTCACACGCCTCTCTATATATATCTTTGTCCTGTTGATGTAGCTCCTCCCATTGTTTGGGCAATTTTCTCTTTACAGATTCAGAAAACTTTGGTGGTGCTTGATTTTTATTGATATGCCTCATACATTCACCCCCAAATTCTTTTAGCCTCCAGTTTCATAGCAATCATATCACCGTCAGTTCTGGATATTATCTTCTGAATATCATCATAAAGCTCTTCAAATCTGGCTCTGTTTTTTTCTCTCAATGCACTATTAGCATCCTCTATCAGTTTAGCAACTTTTATTCCTCTGGGATTATCAATATCAAAAAAGTCAATTAATACTTCATCTACCTTCTGACCATATGATGAAGAAGATGTCTCAAAACGCTCACCATTCTTCAATATTATCATCTGCTCCGTGTTAATGTTAGATACCACCATAGGCGAATGTGTTGTAATAAAGAATTGTATATTTGGAAAAACATTCTTCAATTTATCCACCACCTCTTTTTGCCATTGTGGATGCAGGTGGAGCTCCACTTCGTCTATCAAAACGATACCGGAACCAGATAGCGGGTTTTCAGAGTTGGGATTTGCAATAACTACTTTTCTCGAAATATCCGAAATTAAAGCCAAGTAACATAACTCCCCATCCGAAAGTTGTGTTAGCTTAAGTTTCTTGTCGCCCTTGTTAAGCACCATCGACATCGGGCTACGCTGCACATGCATATCACCCCAGCCAGGAAAGAATTTCGAAAATGCATTGCGCACAGCTGCTAACTGAGGGTCTTCCGATATGTTCTCGTAACGCATTCTTTCATTTTCAAGATCCTCCCTATTCCTATACCATGAGAAAAAAGTTCTAAAACCGGTATTGTTTTTAAAAGATGTTTTATATACTTCAAATATATTGTCGGGCTTTAAATTTTTGACTCTTAGCGGAATATCTACTACTGATCTATTAACTTTGTAATGAGCTAATACAGGCACAGAGCCGATGGTCCCATTTTCTTGTTCCTTTATATAATGCCTCACCAAACTCATCATTTCCGACAAGTCTGTCCTTCCGCCCTTTTCTAATTTTCTTGAAGAACCATACAAGCTCCATTTCACCTCTTTCTGGAATTCGTTTAGCTCCATCGTAATAGCAATTTCTGCATCCCATTCACCAATATGAATATCGTCAGGCTTAATCGTTTGTCCGTTCCCCTTCAAGTTTGTAATTCTTGCCGTAAACCACGACAACAGATATGCAATAGATTCAAGAACAGAGGATTTACCCGCACCATTTTCACCAATTATGATATTTATGTTTTTATCAGGTTGAATATGCAAGTGTTTTATTCCCCTAAAATTGCGAATGGATAGCTCTTTTATTCTCATTAGTATGCATTTTTATTTATATTCCAAAAGTACTGAAATTATATGAACTTACCAAAAACATCTTTTGCCATTTATCAATCTGTGTATTCACCTCTATCCTCCCTCTCAGTCACTCACTTTATGTCTAATACACCCTCCAACCTCCTTTAGATATTAATCTATGCTTGGTTCATGTTTTGGGAATTTCATTTGCTATTAAATTTTAAAGTTGTTGTTTTAATTATTGATTTAATGGTGTTCAAACAATGTTCAAACACTATTCACTCCCCCAACAATCTTTCATACAATTCTAAATACTCCTGATATCTATCATCTTTGTTAAAGTATTGTTCAGCATGTTGCCGGCACAATGATGTGTAGTGACCTTTGCCCTTTTGTCTTACTTGGTTAATAGCAGCAAGCACTCCATCCAAATCACCTTGTTCTACTACAAAACCGGTGTCTTTGGTAACAGATTCGGGACTTCCACCTGTTCGGTATGTCAATACGGGAGTACCACTTGATAACGATTCTAAGTTAGTTGTTGGAAAAGTATCACCATAAGTAGGGTTCACAAATAAATCAGCCATTGAGTAAAGTTCTGCTAATTCTTGTTGACTTTCAGTTCTTTCAATACCAATAATGTTTTTAGGCAAATCACCGATTTGTTCCTTATCCATACCTACTAAAATTATCTTTGTATCATCACCAAGCATATTAGATAGTTCGATAAAATCATTCAACCCTTTCCCCTTATTCCAAATATTGCTGACACCAAGCACGACAAACTCATCCCCTACGCTGTATTTTTCTCTTACCTCCTTAGTCTTACCATTAATAGAAAATACATTTAAATCTATACCATTGTGTATTGTTTGAATATTATGACTTGAAAGAAATGACTCTTTCAAATGGTTATGTAGCCAATTAGACACAGGTATAATATTTAGATTCTTCACCGCATTAAAAAGCCTCCTCTTATCATCAAAGTTCATTTTTGAACGATCAATCAGCAAACTCGCAGGATAACTTGTTTTAAGCGGACATTCATAGCAATGGGTTTTCCACTTCATACACCCAATTGCCTCAAAGTGTGTACAATGCCCCGTAAAAGCCCAACAGTCATGCAATGTCCACACAATAGGTATATCCTTAGTAGCCAAATAATCAAACAGCACCTCGATATTGATATAATACCCATGCAAATTGTGCAGATGAATGATATCGGGCTTTATATCATCTATCTGTTTGATTAGTTTTTTTGTTGCCCCACGTGAGGATAATCCTAAAGAATGATTATCCAATACCCGTGTTTGTACGCCGTGTAGCCGCATATCCCAATCTGTTCCTATTCTAATCTTGTTCGATTGGCTGGGTCTGTCATCACGTCCGTAGGCTATATGGCTTTTCCATCCTGCTGCAATAGCCTTTTGACCTATTTCTTCTGCTATTCGACCTGTGGAGCCTTTATTGATGACAACGTTTATTTGGAAGAGGGTTTTCATTGTGTTATATCTATTTTTGGAATCTTCAAGTCTCAAATTAATGCGTGAAGATAATCGGCTGTTTGTGCCAATCCATGTTTTCACAATAAATTCAGCATTAGGTATTCATCCAGTTCCGGATTTCTCTTATTCTGAACCATCTCCTTGAAAGCTTCAACAGCCATATCCCCATTAAGGTCAATAATATCTGTCAGAAAATCATCGGGAGACTTTGCTTTTACTCCATATAGCTCTAAGATATCATCAGGAAAATCTTTCAAATTATGAGTGACAATTAAACTTGCGTCGGCTTTGATTGCCGCTGCAAGCACATGCCTGTCTTTTTCATCAGGAAGTGTCAATGTTTCAATCAAAGGCTCATAATTGCACACCAAAGCATCAGGAAAAGCGGTATTTGCTTTCACAATCCTGCTTTCCATTCGCTCAATGGTAACGCTTTTGCGTTGCATCACATCTCGCCATTCATCAAATATATGCCTACTCCATTTAATAGTATATAAATCATAGTGGGCAAACCAAAACAACAAGTCGCGAATCACAACGGGATACACTACATTGGTATCCAACACCACCGTAAAACGAACGCTATGAATCATACAGTCCGTCCTCCTCGTCGTCGTTCATAATATCAATGATGTTTTGCTTCTGTTCGGCTTTCATCTTGTTCTTATATTCCACCACATCTTTAAACATTATTCTGCGATGCCTCCCCACTTTTGTATATGGTATCACATTCTCTTCCAGCAGTTTCACCAAATAGGGACGAGAGCAACCCAGCATCTCGGCTGCCTTTTGTGTAGTCACCTCAGTAGCGATCGGCATAATCGACACAGGGTTACCCTCACTCATAGCCTTCAGAATATCGGACAACAATCTCAAAGCACTCATTGGCAAGGTGATCCTCTCCTGCGTTTCTTCTATCTCTATCTCTATTTTATCCTTCCCAAAGCCCATCTTATCTAAAGACTCCTGCAAAGCATTATACGACAATTTTGCCATTCTCCGTTCCGCATTGTTGGGTTTGATATAATCTTGTATTGCATTCATAATTCCACGTGTTTAATTGATTACTGTTCAAAATTAAACAAAACAATCGAATTATTCGAATTATTCGAAAGCATTAACATCATTCTTTTGCGATTTACTCTATTCTCTTAATAGTTTTGCATATCCTATCACGCTCCCCTTACCCAACAATCGAATTACAAAAGCACCATAAGCCATCTCCCATCCTTCTCTTCTGCTATACGACCTGTGGAGCCTTTATTAATGACAACGTTTATTTGGAGGAGAGTGGGCATAGTTTTCAAATTTTCAGTGTGAAAAATTATACAATCAGTTTTTCTAAATGACTACAATTAATCGATTGAACATTTGGAGGCATTGAGCGATATTTGTATTATCTCCCGAATAATTTTTTGAATGCTATACGGAACTCCATTTATACTATACGTGTTTCCACTACCCAAGTTTTTCTTAAATAATTTATCTATTATATTCTTTTTATTCATAATGTAAATTTCATTATCTTCATCTATTTTATCAGTAACATCCAACATAAATTGAAACAAGATTAATTTAATAAAACTAATAACTAGTATTGCCCTTAATGTAACAACACCCCAAGCTTTAGACATTAACTGTTCTTCCTAGCATACCATTGGGTATGTTCTCTTGAAAAAGCGTTTTCGCAATTCAAAACATATTCTGACAAATCTTCTTCGGTTTCAATATGATTAGTCTCATTCTTCATTAATATTATTTCGTGCGTTGCCAAAGAATAGGATGAGGCAAGTTCATTATGCTTCTTAGTCTGATTCCAAGACACAAAAGTAGAAGCTAAAACTAAAAACAATTCGATAGGAGGATTACTAATACACATTGATAACTCAAGAAGCATTAATAAAAAAATGATTGCATGACTAATAATAATTAGCCAGAAAATTACATTTGCATCTCTCTTATTAATTTTCGATTTATTATTGTACCATTTTTCCTGATTAATAATTCTTTCTTTTTTGTACACCTCTAATCGCTCATCTATATTAAGGCTTCTGATATCCCTCATTTTATTAGTAATAGAGTTTGATTTATCAGCATCTACATAATTACCTATTTGCTTTATTAAGGATTGATTTTGATCAATAATTGTCTTTAGATCATTTATAAAACTTTGTTCAACCACAAGTACATTATTACAGTCGCCATAAGGTTCTGCTCTCATCATCCATCTCCAAGTTCTAGTTTTTATTGATTCTGCAATAGCTCTGCCATTATACCAAATCTTGGTAGGCATAATGATTCTAAGAGATACAATTAGACCTAGCGATAAAAGAAAAAGAATGGTCGTAATAATTCTAGCAAAAACTGTGTATTCTCTTACTAAAATAATAACTAAAGCAGAGATTATAAGAGATATATTATATAACAAAAGTATTATATTATGTATCTTCTGGCTTTTAATTGACTCCTTATCTGCATTTTGGAATAAGGAGGGCATATCTGTATCTTCAATACTCATTTCGGTCTAACTTTAGTTCTCATTGCAATTGGATGATCTCTTTTACAAAATGCTTCATGAATATATTTTTCAGGATTTCTTATAAAATCCTCCCATTTCACTAGAACACAATAACGATCGTCTTCAGACCACGAGCATTTATTATTTGGAATATAATAATTATAGCTAAACTCAGTAATAGTCGTGTTCGTTAAACTTACATGAGTATGATAATTGTTGCAAACACAACATAAATATCTACCTAAGTAAACATTATCATATACCTCTGGTAGTACTACCCCCAATATACCACTCATAGTATTTCCTTCTCCATGAAATAAAGATGCTTGCAATTCCCTCTTTATAAAACGCTGCTCTTCCCATCCAAGGTGTTCACCACTTTGTCTTCCTATCAAATGAATTGTAACGGTTGAGTCAGACAGATAATCTTCTCTAATCTTTCTCATGATATAATCTTCACAGTCCGAAAATATTGGCTCGTTAAGTGATTTGTCAATCATATCCACTTGAAGATTATTTTGAATATAGTCTTTATACCAACTATCTTCGGTTTTAAAAGAAATAAAACATTTGTGTATCATAATAATTTTGTTTATTTAATATCTACAAAGATAATGAATTATTACTTTACCTTATTAAATAACTTATTATAAAAACCATTCCTTTTTATTGTCAACACATCCCGACTATACTCTTTTCGAAATTTGATTTGATAAACTATTACAAAGATGGTTATAGTAGTTTACTCATTCTTATTCATTATAAAGTTATAATATTGTTCTCCTATTTTTTCAACTGAAAATTGTTTGATACTCCTTAATGCATTCAAACCCATTTTTTGTCTTTTGTCACTATTATTCATAAGTTCCTCCAATCTATTTTGGAATAGAGCATCATCAAAAAGTGGAATTAAATATCCATTCTCCCCATCTTCTATCATGTCAGATGGACCTGCTATACAATCATAAGATACTACTGGAAGACCAGCACTCATTGCTTCGCCAATAACATTCGGAAAGCCTTCACTACTCGAAGTAAAAACAAAAATGCTCGCCTTTAATAAATACTCATCAACGGTGCTTTGTCTTCCGGCTAGGATTATGTTATCAGTCAATCCTAATTCTTTGATTTGCTTATCTAAAATCATACTATTGGTCTGTTTATTAGAATCACCTCCTATTATAATCAACTTCCAATCCTTGTTATTTATTTTAGCAAATATATTGATTAATCTATCAAAATGTTTAGTATCAATCAATCTACCAACGGATACGACAATGTTTTCTCGTATGACAGATGAGTTTTCATTATGTATCATTCTTATAGGATTCCCAATTGTTTTGGTATTTAATTTGGCATATTTTAAATAAGCTAACTCAAGTGATTTATTTGTTTGAGCAATTAATCCTTTTGCTTTGGGATAAAGAGCACATCGTAGAGTTTCTTGCATTTTGCCCAATTTCATTTCGGGACTCGATCTATCAGAAATAAAAACTGGATACTTTGTCCCGATTAAAGACAATAAGACTAAATTATTCCAATATTCACCGAAACTTAATACACTTTCTGGGTTTATCCTCTTTATAGTTTTACGTATAAACTGCATTGTCTTGACTGTAGATAGAGTTCTTTTGGTATCATTAAATATAAAATCTGGCCTATGAATAATAACTTTATCTTCTATTTTATAGAAATCAGTTGTCAGTTTTCCATAAATAACTAGGTGACATTCAACTTTATCTTTTTTCGAAATATAATTTACTAATTCAGACATCACTCTTTCCATGCCACCCGCAGTTAAAGTAGGAAGAGTGAATACTATTTTTTTTAATTTTGAATCAAACATTTTCTTGAATTAAATATAAATGAATACTGATAAAACTACAAGAAAAAGAGCACTTCCCAATGCTATTCTTTTGTATCTGTATTTTGTTGTATTAGAAGCCTCATTATACACAATTAAAAAAGGTATATAAATAAATGGTATAACGCATGTAACACGTCTTATCACCATATTTGTTGTGTTTGCATACATATACAAAATAAAAAGTAAAACTAATGCTAATAAGATTTTGTTAGGCATGTGTTTAACTTTTATATAAATCGATTTAGCAAAAAAGATTAATCCAACAAAAATTATATACCATCCAATTTCTGTTATTGTATCATACGTTACCATAACGTATTGAGATAAAGTTGTTGCATTTTGATATCCACCTCCAAATGGAAATGGAAATAAAGCAGAAACAAATATTCCAGTTTCCTTTATGATAGGAGGTAAGCTATGAAGCCATAAACTTGCTCCTCCTTTTTCGGAAACAATATTACTCGTGAATTCAACATAGTTATCTAGCCTATCACCAGTTGATGATATCACATCAATTAGCCGCCCACTAAAAATGATCAATAAAACAATACCAATTGAAATAAAAGAGAACCTAAGTATCTTAGAAGTGTTGCCAGAAAAAATAAAAATTGAAAGCATAGCCAAAATCAACAAAGAGTTTGATAACCTCATACTTGCAACTATTGGTATGAGCAACGAAATTAATAGTATTCGTTTTAGAGTAACATTTCTTACCATCCAAAACAACGCAATTATCGTTAAGAGTGATATGTGATTATCCCTCAAAAAATATCCAGAGTAGGACATTATTGATGTGAGAATCCCGTAATAAAGGACACCATACAATGCTGTTTTTCTGGGCACAAAAAGTTTTAATATATGATAAAGAAAAACAGGGATAAGTGCTGTCACATATGCAACATGAACAAGCAAAGGAAGGAAGTTTACAGAACCCCCAACTTGCACATCTAAATATGATAATATTCCAAACAATATATAAACAATATGATATTGGCTAAAGTTTGAATATGTGTAATTGATAATTTCCCTTATAGAAGACTGATGTCCAAGAATTTCAGAAGACTCAAAGAAATGCATCTGATCAGGATATCTAAAAGTAGTACCTTCATTTATAAAGTCAGCATTAACTGCGAAAGCAAGAAGAAAGCCAAAAAAAAGAGTAGATAAAAATATTAATAGCGTATCTATAAATTGTTTCCTATCTTTATTGTTATTTTTGATTATTAATATGGTGGCAATAACTCCAGAATAATAAACAAATAATACGGGCGTATACATTATTGCTCCTATACCAAAAAGAAGTGTGATAGAGATGAATAATATAAAGTTTATTATTTTATAATTTTCTCGATTCATTTTTCGATTCATTTTATTTTATTCGACAACTATGCTTAGTATTACATATACACATATATTGATTAAAATTCATATTAACAACCCTCTAATTCTTTTTCAAACTCCCTAATAATTTTCAACAATAAATTCATAATCCAGACCATCTTACTTCTTATATTTTCTAAGTTCATATCTCTATGTTGTTTTTAATTATTGACTATCTGTTCATCTGAAGTATTATTAAAATCCTCAAAGATAACTAATTCCTTTAGGTATTTAATACTCTTGACTTCCATATTGAACTTAACTTAGCTTTAGTATTAACCCACAGCAAATTGCAAAACTATCTGACTACAAAACACAAACAATATGTTCACTATCTGTAAAACATTCATTGTCATCCTTCAATCTCTTTTATCAAGTTAGCAACCATCCACTCTTGTGGATTAAATTTACCCTCGTGCCACTGCATATCAGATGTCCAATAGCCGGGACATTGGTCATAGGCTTCTGCAGCAAATCCATAACTTATCTCAACTATAAGCGGATTGTTATTTATATCAAAAACAAAGTCAAATGCTACTGATTGTGCTTTTATTTTCTCATTCGTTTTAAATGAAATGTCTACACATCGTACATCTACTGCTTTCCTATCATATATAATATTTCCGCTACCAGATGCTCTAAAATCATTTTCTCTAACCATTCTCTTAATAGCAAATGCTTTATTTGCCACTATAATTATCCTTATATCAAACTCATTATTAGGTATGAAATCTTGAAAGTAAACATACCCTTTTTCCCTTGCTTGCATTTTGGCAAATTCTGTTGGAATTAATATTCGCCCAAAACCTTTAGCTACACCCAATAAAGAGCCCTTTCCACTACGCCATTTGCTATATCTCTCTTTTAAGTTGCCAAATCTATTAAACTGTGAAAAGCCCTTACCAAAAGATTTATTAATCAATTTCGCTGCTTCTGTATTTGTTCTAACAAGTTTTACGTTTGCAGCACCAGCACCACCTTTTAGCTTAAACACTTTTGGGAATGTTGTATTATCTGCCCACTCCATCGCCTCTTTCTTGTCATAAAACACATATGACGGCACCAAAGGAGCATCAATGGCTTCCAACAGATATTTCTGCGCCACTTTGTCATCAAAGTGCCATCCTGTTTTAAAATCAGGGAATACTTTGATACCAGAATGTTCAAGTGCAAATAGTATTCTCTTTGCTGTCAACACATCTTTGAAGTGTGCATGATGATGATGCCACATTAGCGCATAACAATCTTTCACTTTCTCTATAATGTCTGACTGGAAACAATCAACTATTTTATATTCTACACCCTCTTTTTTGCAGTATGCTATCCATCTATCTGAGAAGCTACCGGGGCGGTGGTGTATGGCTATTTTCATATTATTATTCCAAAATATAATAAATATACCCAACTATAGCGTCATTTGTAAATTAAATACAATCACACTATAGTCTATTATATTTAAACTTTACCTTTAATATTCACATTATTGATGTATATCATAATTCATCCAACCAGGAGGCATTATGGCTTTTACAGATATAGACTTTAAGTCTTTTATATCTATATCTCTATTATTCAAATTTATTGAGAAAGATTTGTTTTCTATCCATTTAGAGGCATTCTTGAGCAATGGAATCTTGTCAATATTCATACCCATAATACTACCCGCCACAATATCCATTAAAGCTGAATTATTTGAAAAAGCCACAACACCTAAAGGTAAAGGATCTGGGCTTAATGGTCCATTACCTTGTCCTCCTATTATTCCATCACATAAACTATATAGCTCTCGTTGGACTGTATCTGACAATGTGCCGTCTGCATTACCATAAAGCACTACTTGGTTAATATCCAAAACCATTCGCCAAGTAGTATCATTTCCATACCATCCAGCAGCAGCATTTTGTTCTTTGTTGGGATTTGATATTTTCCACAGGATAGCTGCAAAATGCAATAATGGTTTGTAAAGACTTGTACCTATTTTGGTATTAGCATAATCAAGGACGGACTCTGACATATCTCGGAGTGGACTTTTGCCAGGATAGCAATCTCCCCCTTGTTCTAAGGACCCTTTCCTATGATGTGGCAGAAAGTCTTTGTCACCATTTACTCCCACTAGTATTTTTAATGCATTGGTCAATCCAGCCTTCTGATGTGTTTTAATTTTTGGAACTGTGATTACAACATCAGCATCAAATAACTCTTTTGTTATACAGTATTTGTGAATCCCTTTTCGATGTGTTTCTGCTAAACGAGAAGGGTCATAACTTGTTACTCTAAAGGGAGATCTGCTATCATCTGAAACATCTTCCAAAAAGCTTTTTTCACCCACATCAAAAATAATAAATTCGTCTAAACTACTCTTATTCTGTTCTAGACTGTTAGTATGAGCATTATATACTGTTCTTCTGAAGTCTTTAACCAATACAGGTATATTGTGCTTGATAGAAATTCTATCTACTTTACATAGAAATGATTCTGTAATCATATTATTCCACTGGCATCCTTGTACAGGAGCATCTCCTAAAACAACTCTTGAGGGCTTCATATCAAGCAACAAATCAAGTGCAACTAAGAGAAATTTGTCGTGTGTGCGCAAACATATATCATGTTTTGGTTCTCTGTTATCTCTTACCCAATTAGGTTTTAATAAAACCTTCTTTCCTGCAATCTTATCTATTGATAAATTGGAGGATATTACATCTGATATGAGTTCTTTTAGTAGTGTTTCATTTTCATATACCGCTGACATGTTTTGTTCAGTCAGCTCATTTTGTGAACTATATGCAGTTCGGATACTTACATAGTGTTTCATCGTTTTATTTTTTTGCACTTTTAAAAAGAATCTCCCATTTATCTACTATTTTATCCACTGAAAACTTCTCTGCTTCTTTCAAGCCTCCTTCCGAAAGATTGTTCCTCAATGCTTCATCAGACATTAATTTGATTAAAGCTTTCTCCATTTCTTCCATATTTTGATCCTCTACCAAAAGCCCGCTTACGTTGTCAGTGATAATCTCTCTGGGTCCTGTTTTACAGTCAAAAGCAATACAAGCTGCACCTTGTGACATTGCTTCAATTAGAATCATTGGTAACCCTTCATATCGAGAAGAAAGAATGAAAATAGCCTTCTGCTGCAACAGTTTATCCAAATGACTTTGAAATCCTAAGAGCTCAACAGTTTCTAAAACATTGTTTTGTTCTGCAATACTTTTTAGATAATCAAAACTTTCATCGCTTCCTCCTCCAGCTATTTGCAACTTCCAATCAGGAAACGTAGGAGAAATGTTGCCCCAAATTTTAATTAAAGAATCAAATCCTTTTCCATGCCATCTGTCAATACTACCAGCAGCAATAACAACTTGCTCTCTTATTATGTCTCCTCGTTCAATTTCAAATGTAAGGGGATTAGGAATTATAATTTTATTTTTAAGTCTATTGCCAATGAACTCAAAATCATATTGTGTCAATATGGTTACAAAATCAGCAAGCCTATTAATATAAAATCGTTTAATATATTTTATTGGTGAATATTTAATATCAAATGTTGAATGTTCAGATGCAATAATAGGTGCTTTTAATCCACGTGTTGCTATAATCACATCTGTATTAAGTCCTAACATGAAAGAGGTTGCTACATTTGGATTAATTTCTTTTGCAATTTCCCTGATTCTACGATATGTTTTTAATCTATTATGTATTTTGCTTGTTATATCTCTTTTTTTGCTTCTTTTGGGATATAAATCAATTATTTTTATACGACTATCTATTTCATAGGCAAATGGTATGTCAATACTTGTTGCCAAGAAGACTTCGTGTCCTCTATTCACCAATTCATTGCAGATGATTACCATAACCCTCTCAGCACCCCCTCCAGCTAAAGAACTTATAAAAAATAGTAGTTTCATAGTTACTTTATTTAATAAAACGCTTTGCGTTTTGTTTTATGAATGATAATACAATTGATTTCTCTCTTTTATTTAGACCAAAAACTATAATCGATAATGCAATTACCAAAACCATAAAGATTAAATATAGTAATAGGACTAATATATTTGCACTTGACATAGACTGAGTGATTATATATGATATTGTAACAGATATTGAGGTAACAATCAAGCAAGGTGCTATGACCATCAGAAGGTATCTAATTATTTTAATCTCATTCATTCTTTGAGCTAAATAAAGAATACAGACCAGATTAAAAGTTTCAATCCATATCATTACTATAAAAACATACTTAACATCAAATCCATTTTTCAACAAGAAATATGAAATAGGTAGATTAAGAAATAATATACCAGAATCAACTATCTGATAATATTTTATTCTTCCAGCTGCCTTAAATATAGTGTCTATTGGACTGTGAAACGAGCGCACAAGTAAAAACACCAATATTAATCTTACAAAGACAAGTGCGTATGGTGGTACATTTACTAACCATAGAGTAAGAACAGTATCCGCAAACATATAGATAGGTACACATAATATCAATAATACAAAAAAAGATGCTTTAGAAATGAAAAACAACAATTGTGTAAACTCTTCCTTTTTACCCTGAGAGTATAGTTTGATAAGATGAGGATTGACTGCCATAAGTATGTTAGATACAAACTGCATTGTTATAGATCTTACTTGGTAAGCAATAGTGCGAGCTGCATTAACAGGGGTGCCACCAAATATATTCAATAGCATATTTGTACCTTCATTTGTAAATGTATATGCAGTATTTCCCAAAAAGTTCCAACCTGCAAAACTTCCCATCTGTTTAAATAGGTCTTTATCCCAAACAAAATTATATTTGCTTTCCTCAAAGTTCCTATTGCTATATATCATATTTACCGACCGTGTGATAGTAGAAACGATAAGCACTAAAACACCATATAATATAAGTTTGTCTGATCCAAAATAAGATATCAGAAATATAATACCCAACTTCAATATCGCATCTAATATAGAGATGTAGGCAAAAGCTTTCATCCTTTCGTTAGCTATTATAACAGCATCATATGGCACAGTCATTAGTGTAACTATAGCAGAGAAAACTGAAAATTGATATACCCAGTTTGCAGCTATTAATCTATCTGGAGCAATTACGAGTTTATTATTTAAAAACCAAAGCCCTACTGTCTCTGCTAATATCAGAAAGATAACAGCTAATATTATGTGTATGGTTACTCCAATGCTGAATATCCTTTTGAGTTCATCTTTGTTTCCCTTACCCATCTCGAAGTTTAGGAACCTCTGTATAGATGAAGCAAAGATACCTCTAAGAGAGCCAAACATCGCTACAACGCCACCAACAACTCCATACAACCCGAAGTCATCAATACCAAGCTCGCGCAATAATACCCTTGACGAGAAGAATGCTATTCCCATCATTAAAAGCATTCTTATATATAAGAAGCCTGTATTTTTTGCTATTCTTTTATTATCCGACACTTATGGACTTTTATTCGTAAACAAAGGTGTACTTAAATACTAAAACAAATCGTACTCTGCGCATTATTTCGGCACCCATTTTCCGTCGCATCCGCAATATCCGTTTGCTCCGCAGGCTGTTTGCCGCAACACATAAACACTAAAAACCCGGTATATGTTTCCGGGCTGCTGTTTCTTTGAGTTTGTTTCTTTTTCTGTGGGCAAAGGTAGCTATAAAATAATTATCCGACAAGTTACAAATCCGTAAAAAAATCGCCCGACTTTGATAAAGAGACAGATAGATGCGAGAAAGGGACAGGGGGAGACGGTTTTTGGCAGGTGGCGGAGCGGAAGGGAATGCAACGGACATCCCGGTTCATCGGGACAAATACTATATTATAGAACGTTACAAACGTTCAACCATGCACCCCTCGTTCGGAAACGAGGGGCAGTAGGGTTTTTGAATTTATATTTAAATGATGGCACGGATTACAAATCCGAGCCAGCGGGTGAATAACAGCGCCAGCGAATAACGCACCAGCGAACAACAGCGCCAGCGAATAACAGCGCCAGCGAACAACAGCGAAGCGAATAACAGCGAAGCGAATAACAGCGCCAGCGAACAACAGCGAAGCGAACAACAGCGCCAGCGAATAACAGCGCCAGCGTTCCATCAGCGTCAGCGTTCCAACAGCGAAGCGTTCTAACAGCGTCAGCGTTCCAACAGCGAAGCGAATAACAGCGAAGCGAATAACAACCGAATAACACCCTGTTGAAAAATAAATGCGTTTTGCATGTTGTTTTTAACAGGGCGCATCATTATCTTTGTTGTATGAAAAAGATCCTCTCAACTCCCGACTTCGATTTTTACAGTCCAGAAATTTCAGATTTGGAGCTGCCATTTGTTGGAGACATTGCATGCGGTTTTCCTTCGCCTGCGGAAGACTTCGTCAATGACAGCATCGATTTAAACAAGCTACTCATCAAGCATCCGGAAGCAACATTTTGTGCGCGCGCGCGAGGGTCGTCTCTATACCCGCTTGTCTTACCAGGTAGCATTTTGGTAATAGATAGGTCAGAGGAATGGAGCACGGACCGTCTTGCAGCTTGTTATGTGGATGGTGAATTTACAGCGAAGTGGATAAAGAAAGAAGGCAATAAGCTGTCTTTGATTCCGTTCAATTCGGATTTTCCAGTATTGGAATATAATGATAGCACGGAGATAATAATCTGGGGAATAGTAACTGCAATAATTAATCAGAATGTTCGCCTTAATAGACTGTAATAACTTTTATGCAAGCTGTGAGCGGGTGTTCAATCCGGCTTTGAATAATCGCCCTGTCGTTGTTTTGAGCAACAACGACGGATGCGTCATTGCACGTTCAAACGAAGCGAAAGCATTAGGCATTCCTATGGGTGCGCCGGCATTTGAGTACCGATATATGTTTGAGCGCAACAAAGTAGCTGTGTTTTCTGCTAACTTCCCCCTTTACGGAGATATGAGCAGGCGAGTGATGAATATACTTTCTAATTATGCACCTACGCAGGAAATATACAGTATTGATGAGTGCTTTTTAGATTTGTCAGGAATTGACAATTTGAAAGATCATGGTAAAAATATGCGCTCACAGGTTGAAAGATGGACCGGCATTCCTATTTCGGTGGGCATTGCACCGACCAAAGCGCTCGCAAAAGCAGCTAACAGAATAGCAAAGAGATATCCGGCACAATCGGGCGGCGTGCATGTTATCGATACGGACGAATTGCGAATCAAAGCGCTGAAATGGTTGCAAGTGGATGATGTGTGGGGCATTGGAAGGCGTTATGCAAAGAAACTCCATGCTCACGATATCCATACGGCACATGAGTTTACCCAAATGTCTGAAAGCTGGGTCATGAAGCATATGACGATAGTAGGTTTGCGTTTACAAAGAGATTTGAAAGGCATTTCAAGCATCGACATGGAGATGCCCGAAAAGAAACAATCAATCGCTACTACGCGCAGTTTTGATAAGGATTATCGCACTTTTGATGAACTACAAGAACGTATTTCAACGTTCACATCAATGAGTGCGGAGAAATTGCGGGCGCAACATTCACTGTGTAGAAGAATAATCGTATTTGTCGAAACAAATAGGTTTAGGGATGAAGAAAACTTCTATGCAAACAGCGCAGCAGTCAAGCTCCCTTTCCTGACTTCATCCACAATAGAACTTTCTAATTTTGCAATTCGAGGGCTAAAGCAGATTTTTAGGGAAAACAGAAACTACAAGCGAGCCGGCGTGATTTTAATGGACTTCGAGGACGCAAATCAATATCAGCCCGACTTGTTCCTGAACGCTAATCCGAAGCACAAAGAACTCATGCGCGTTATGGATCGTTTAAACAACAAATACGGAAAAAGGCTTATACGATTGGGCAATCAGGACGTAAGGGTTCATAAGATGAAGCAGGAACGTTTGTCGCCCGCCTATACGACCGATATTGATCAGGTGATTGAAATTAATATTTAAGCGGTATGTGTTTCACAGTTTCTCAGCAGAAAGATGAAATAGTTAGTCTGATAAAAAGTGTCGGGAAAAAGGACTATCAAAGTAAAATCAGCTTTGAGCAGATTCAAAATAACTACTTTATATCAGGTTTCCAATATCCGAAGTTGGCAATATTAAGAGGCAATGAGGTTAATGCTTTTAATTGGGGCTTAATTCCATTCTGGACGAAAACAGAGGACGACGCTCTTAAAATTAGAAGCATGACTTTGAACGCAAGAGGAGAAACAATCTTCGATAAACCCTCTTTTCGAACTCCGATTAAAACTCAACGATGTGTATTACCAGTAAATGGTTTTTTCGAGTGGAAAGAAATCGATAAAGAAAAGATACCTCATTACATATTTCCGAAAGAAAACAATCTCTTTTATTTAGGCTGTATTTACGATACATGGACTAATCGACAAACAGGTGAAGTGCTGAACACCTTTTCCATGATAACCTGCCCTGCAAATAGTATGATGCGTGGCATCCATAATTCGGGAGCCAACAAGCACAGGATGCCCCTCATTATTGATGCTGATGATGTAGAGAAGTGGATTGACCCCGGTTTGGGTAGAGACAGCATAGAGGGATTGATGAAGCCTTATGATGACACGCAAATGAGCGCATATACGATCTCCAAAAAGGCAAATTACAGCCGGGAGAATAGAAATGTTCCGGAGATATTGAATGAAGTAAATGAGTGATGCAGGAAAACATTTGCAATCCGTGCCTTATAAAACACCCTGTCAATTGGATTGGGATTGATCCCAATCACCCCATCTCATTCAATGACATTGGCTTTAGCCAAATCTTTAGTGAAGCGAATGGGAATGCAACGCCTGTGTCTCGCCTTTGGCAACGGACATCCGATCCATCGGGACAACAGCGAAGCGAATAACAGCGCCAGCGAATAACAGCGAAGCGTCCCAACAACGAAGCGTCCCAACAGCGAAGCGTCCCAACAGCGTCAGCGTTCCAACAGCGAAGCGTTTTTTCCACTGCCCCTCGTCCCGATTGCTACCTAACCAACTGCATCTGTCTATGGAAATATTGAATTTCACCAGTAGAAAAAA
>CAKUWM010000018.1 GCA_934699305.1 uncultured Saprospiraceae bacterium
AAACAAAGGTAAAAAGGAAAATTAACACCCAAAATTAAGATTTTCCGAATGATAATTATCACATTATCATGTGATTGCAGTTTTTGTAAAAATGCTCTGCGGAAGTCAGGAGGATGTCCTACACGGAGCGTGGCGCTATTGAAATGAATCTTGACGAAGAGAAAATACTTCAATACCTGATAGAAGCTCTAAAGTAAATTATTACGTCACTATTGAATAGCATTATGCATAGGCTTATATGATCGTGTCTTAGCTCCGGTCAACCAATCCGTTTTATTACGTTTTTTGTTTTTGTCGTTTTGCTGCGGGAAACAAAACATTGTTCAATATCAACCTATAACCCGGACTATTGGGGTGAAGGTGGAGGTCGGTAGGTGGATCGCCCACTCGATGCTCATAATCCTCCGGGTCATGCCCACCATAAAAAGTCCATTGTCCTTTGCCATATTCACCGTGAATATACTTTGCTTCGCCTAAAGCCTTATTTTCACCCATAACCAAGACATTGGGCTTGACATATTGTCGCATGAAGGCCGTTGTCTGACCCATAAAAGCTTTGACTGTACGGGTGTGATTCTGGGTCAACATCGTAGGCACTGCGTCGTACTTGGCTGAAAAATCAAATAAGGTAAAGTAATCGTTTTCACGCTCAATGCCTCGTGTACGTGGATCTGTATCAATATTACTAAACTCATATATCAGTGGATCTCTCACCAAGGTAAAGTTTTGGAAGGCAAAACATTGATCGTATTCCAGCTTTGATTGGGCTTTTGGATCTTGTGGGTCACCATCAAACATTTCGCTACAAATGTCGGTGTTATGTGCTGCCTGAGCAATATCGTAAGAATCGGTAGCAGAACACATGGCAAACATAAATCCTCCCCCTGAAACAAATTCTTTAATAGCATCCGTTACTGCCAATTTCAATTTGGATACTTTGTCGAATCCAAGGCTCTTGGCCAATTCCTCTTGCCTTTTTTGATTAGCGACATACCAGCCTGCGCCTCTGTAATTGGCATAAAACTTACCGTATTGACCGGTAAAATCCTCATGATGCAGGTGCAACCAATCATACTTGACCAACTTGCCTTCAATTATTTCTCTGTCATACAGCTTATCAAAGGGTATTTCAGCATAGGTCAATGCCAGTGTAACCGCATCATCCCAAGGATTAATTTTTTCGCCACGTTCATTGACTTCAGGCGTATAAACCGCTATTCGAGGCGCTTTTTCCATCTTAATAGCTTCCATATTGACATCCGGATCATTGATCGTTTGGAGGATTTGATTAAATTCTCCATCGCTGATCACCCTAAAAGACACGCCTCTTGTCTTGCATTCACTTGCAATACTTGTACTATTGGGTAAGACAAAGCTGCCGCCCTCATAATTCAGCAGCCACCATATCTCTCCGCCTTGTTGCAATGTCCAATAGGTCACGCCATACGCCTTCAAATGGTCTGATTGGTCGGGATTCATCGGAATCAGAATATAGGAGGCATGAGCATTTATACTCAATAAGAGAATAATAAAAATGCTTATCGTTTTGC
Source organism: uncultured Saprospiraceae bacterium (assembly GCA_934699305.1). GTDB lineage: Bacteria > Bacteroidota > Bacteroidia > Chitinophagales > Saprospiraceae > Parvibacillus. The sequence goes on from CAKUWM010000018.1 coordinate 1,551, forward strand.
AAAATTTTACCATAATTCTATTTTTATCCTCATACCGGTTTTAAGTTAATAAAATTCTTATCCTAATAAAGGCAATGCATCTTTAACGATTTATCCGGTTTAAATGTTGGAATAAAGGAAGTTCGATATTGTTAACACAACGTTTTTCTTTTTCTCAAATTACTAATCCGAGCCTTTTCCTATCATTCAAAAAGAGATAATCGACTATTGAAAAAAGCCAAATCCATCAATGGCGCTAATCATAAAGAAATCAATATTTATAAAGCTTTTCATAGTATTCGGATGCCATTCTTCCGGATTCAAATTCGGGTACGACTTCTTTCATGGAACGAATTGCGAGTTTATACCACGACTTGGGACTGTTGTAATAAAGTGGGGCAATATCGTTCTGAATGATATTCAATAGATTGGACAAATCCTGACGATCTTGTTCTTCTTCACTCAAATGTTCATAGTCCACGGGAGGGATGACAAAACCATTTTTACCATTTTCCACAAATTCAGGAATCCATCCATCCCATGTTGACAGGTTTACGCAAGCATTCATAGCTGCTGTCATACCGCTCGTTCCGGATGCTTCCTGAGGAATTCTTGGATTATTAAGCCAGATGTCACTTCCTTGTTTTAGGAGTTTGGAAAGTTTCATCTCATAGCCCGTCATTATCGCCACATTGGGGTAGTCAGCTGTAAATTTCACCAATTCATTGAACATCTCGATGGCTCCATTATCCTTAGGGTAGGGTTTACCGGCCCAAATAATCTGAATGGGCATCTTGCTATTGCAAAATACTTTTTTAAAGCGTTCTAAATCTCTGGTTATTAAGTCTGCCCGCTTGTATCCTGCAAATCGACGTGCCCAGACTATCGTCAATACATTAACATCAAACCACTTGCCGGTCTGATCCGCCAAATTGAGAAACAATCGATATTTAAGCTCTTTTTTTCGACTTTCAAGGGCTGAAATATTGTTGTCAAGCGCGGCTTTGTCCATCTTCTCGTCTGCCCAATACTTTTTATTCTGACTATTGGTGATGCTTATGATGGGTGCTATACCATCGTACTTGCCCCACATTTTACGGGCTACATTACCGTGGATGGCTGACACACCATTGGCAATCTTTGAGAGGCGCAATGCCACCAAAGAATGGTCAAACACATCGTCTTGTATTCCTGTGATTTTTCTAACTTCATCCAAAGCAATAGATTGGAAAAAGCTCATTTTCTCCAACTCATTGATGTTGTGTTTCTCGTTTCCTGCAGCGACAGGAGTATGTGTCGTAAAAACCATACGTTTCCGGACTTCATCTACATTTTTATACTTTTCATACAGATGGAAGGCAGCAGATAAGCCATGCGCCTCGTTAAGGTGGTAAATTTCCGGTTCAAATCCCAGCTCGTCAATCAGCTTAGCACCTCCCACTCCCAGGATTATGCTTTGCGCTATTTTCGTCTCTTGATTGGAGTCGTAAAGGTTATTGGTAATTGTTTTGGACAGATAATCATTTTCCGGAATATCCGTGGTCAGGAAAAACATCGGCACGCTGTTAAAACGCTCCGGTGGCAGATACCAAGCCGATACCCAGACTTTATGGTCACTCACATCAACCTGAAACTTAATACCTGTATCAATTAAGAAGTTATATGCTTTCTGTTGAAATAAGACACTCATGTGGTTGTCAGAATTACGCACCTGATCGTAATAACCATACTTCCATAGGATACCGATACCAATGAGGTTTTGCTTCAATTCAAATGCGCTCCTCATGTGGGAGCCGGCAAGGAATCCCAGACCACCACTAAATGTCTTTAATGACTGATCCAATGCAAATTCCATTGAAAAATAAGCCACCTTCTTTGAAAAATTCTTGGCAGGTGAATAAGGGATTTGAAAGTTGGAAAAACTATAGCTCATTATATTTTACATGATGTTATAATCGGCAAAAATAGGATTAATAAACCATTGTCGAAAGGAAAAATGTAAAATAATCCTATATGTATTTATATTGAATTGATTTACAATCATGTATAGTCACAGTAAATTATATAAATAATACAGATATATCCAAATATTTTATCCCGAAAAATTCAAAATTTTATCGTACCTTTGCGCCCATTCTTTAAAAATAAATAAATTTCATGGAAATTACCGATAAGCAATTGACTTACAAGGTCAAAGATCTTAATCTTGCCGATTGGGGCAGAAGAGAAATTCAATTGGCAGAAGCAGAGATGCCCGGCCTTATGTCTTTACGCGAGCAATATGGTGCAACAAAGCCATTGAAAGGTGCTCGTATCGCCGGATGCCTTCACATGACCATCCAAACTGCCGTACTGATTGAAACACTTATCGAATTAGGTGCCGAAGTTAGTTGGAGTTCATGCAACATATTTTCAACGCAAGACCATGCAGCCGCTGCCATTGCCGCTGCCGGCATACCAGTATTTGCATGGAAGGGAATGAATGAGGAAGAATTTGACTGGTGCATTGAACAGACTCTCCATGCCTTCCAAGATGGCAAACCACTTAACATGATTCTTGATGATGGTGGCGATTTGACCAATATGGTGCTCGACAGATTCCCTGAATTGGTTGCAGACATACGGGGTATCAGCGAAGAAACAACTACCGGTGTTCACCGTCTATATGAAAGAGTAGAAAACGGCAAGCTGCCTTTACCGGCTATCAACATCAATGATTCTGTAACTAAATCCAAGTTTGACAACAAATACGGTTGTAAAGAATCTTGTGTGGACGCTATCCGTCGTGCCACTGACCTGATGATGGCGGGCAAAGTCGCTGTAGTAGCGGGATATGGTGACGTAGGCAAAGGCTCTGCGGCATCCCTTAGAGGCGCAGGCTGTCGGGTTATCGTAACTGAAATAGATCCTATCTGTGCCTTACAAGCTGCGATGGACGGTTATGCGGTTAAAACAATGGCCAATGCTGTAAAAGAAGCCAATATCATCGTTACGGCGACTGGTAATAAAAACATCATCACGGCAGAGCACTTCAACAACATGAAGGACAAAACGGTGGTATGTAATATCGGGCACTTTGACAATGAGATTGACATGGCATGGTTAAATAAGACACACGGCTCTTCCAAGATAGAAATCAAGCCCCAGGTAGATAAATACACCATTGATGGCAAAGATATCATCGTCCTTGCTGAAGGCAGATTGGTCAACTTAGGTTGTGCCACAGGACACCCATCATTTGTGATGTCCAACTCCTTTACCAATCAATGTCTCGCACAGCTTGAGCTTTGGGCACATTCCGATAAATACGAGAACAAAGTATATATGCTGCCTAAACATTTAGATGAGATGGTCGCTCGCTTACACCTTGGCAAAATAGGTGTTGAACTAGAAGTATTGTCACCGGATCAGGCTGATTATATCGGCGTGAAGGTAGATGGACCATTCAAACCGGAATATTACAGGTATTAATACGCCGATCAAACGCATATAATTTTAGAAAAATCGCCGGATGAATTTCCGGCGTTTTTTTTTGTAATTAGCCCAAATTTGTAACCACAAATAATAACGATTTGACTTTTAATATAGATCAATTGATGCAAAAGATATATTGGTCTATTTAAAAGTATCATCGGTATTACGATTGTATAAAAGTAAAATAGAATGGTCTATTTTACTTTTATAATTCGTAAAACGATAAACAACCAGTCCATATAAAACTTACTTCCAATCGCCATGAAATCACCTTTCCCACCGTGATGATATCCCCTTAGATTGATGACCGGTCTTCCCGATTGGTTTGGGACAGACTGTTTAACACTGTTGTCATTGATTGTCCTTCGGACGCGAGGAAAAATTAGTTATTGTGCGCAGGTATTATTCAGTCGTATTTTCAAGTTCTTATTCAATTGCTCGTAGTTAAACCTCTACCTTTTTTGAAAGTATCAATTTTTTGAATGACTATCTCAACCAAATTGTTATTGTTTGTAAGTCGAACTTCAACATAACCTTGTCCAATGCTCATTATTAATCTGCCACAAAGGGTTTGTGTTTAATTAATGTCTGTAATAATTTCTGATTTTTTTCATTATTTTAAATTATTCCATTTGTATTTTAAATCGTATTCAGCAATATTTTTATCATATGGAAAATCTATAGGGTCTTCTGCTTTTAAATTGACTTCAAAAAATACATATTCTGGTTCGTAGTCCAAATAAATTGTTTCAATTCCATTTGTCTTGATGTAAAAATCTTTTTCTGTGTCAGGCTCCCACGGTCTTGATTTAGAAATTTCGTATTTAAAACCACTATCCCAATTATTTTCTCCTTCAACTGTTTTGTCTTTGAAAATCACTTGTAACCTACCATATATATGAGCATCCGTTAAAGTTTTTCCAGTTTTATTAATAACACTTGCTTTAAAAACATAAACGATTTCTTAAGATCTATTCTCTGAAAATAACTGTACTGGTTTGCAAGCTTTAACGTATCTGTTGCAATGTTAGTTATTTCAAAATTCCCATCGGGATCAAATCTTGAAAGCCCATATTTCCTACATAAATATTCATTCTGGTTTACAAACCTAACAATTTGCTGTTCAATGTCAACTTCCCATCGTTGACCTCAATTGTCTTGGTCAACAAAGGCGACTAAAAAAATATCTTTTTCACTTGTCGCTTCGGCTTTCCAGTCATATTTTTTATTGGGCTCGTTTTGTGCTTGTATATTTGCATAATCAAGCCAGGTTGTATTTTCGTCAAGACCTAATGTAGCCACATAGGCATTAAGTAATAAGCAAAGGCATTATCTGTCGAAAGTTGTACTTTTGCTTTTTGACAAATTTCAATTGCTTTTTTTTCCTTATTCTCAAATAAACTGCAAGCGGTTAAAATTGTTAGTCCAAAAATTACCATTAATCTTTTCATTTTTATTCCATCTTAAGGTGGTGTATAACTCCAAGGAATATTGATTGGCTTTATGCAACAAGCTTTTACCAGACTGTACATGCCGATCAACCCCAATAGACAACAGGACAAACGTATTTCAAGTGACAACCTTTCCCAATATTTTCGGGAAAGCCAGACATGTTATCCTGTAATATCACAAATCTCCTTTTTAGTTCGATGCGGTTGATATCAACCCAAATATAGTAAAAGTAGGTGGTTGTTATAATTTTGTAGGTAATTTTTAACACGTTTGAGGATTTTTTGTGAGTGATACTTCATTTTGGGCCAAAGGATGGCTGGGGTCTATTCAATTTTACAATACGATCCGGATACGTCATCTTTGAATGACATAGGGGCATAGTGCTGCATATAGGCAATAAGAAAGTATCACTGTATCTGCTTATATATTTTTATTATTCGGGGTAATATGTTTTCAGTATCATAAATTCCTCGAATTTTCGATTGCAAAGAAAACGCATATCTATCCCAATGAAATCAGAGGATGTGAGGTGCTTTATTCCGGGTATTCGGCATAATTACGAGGTGTCTCGTATAGTCGCACTTTTAGATCATACTTAGGATCCAACACATTGCGCAACCGCGTCCAGATGACGTAACAAATATTTTCAACTGTAGGATTCAATTGTTGAAACTCGGGGATTTGAAGATTGAGGTTTTTGTGATCCAGGTAATTGGTCACTTGTGCTTCAATTGCATCTTTGAGGGTATTGAGATTGATGAGGAAGCCTGTCTCCGGATCTACTTCGCCTGAAAGCTTCACTTCTATTTCATAATTATGTCCATGGTAATGAGGATTATTACATAGTCCAAAGATGGTTTCATTTTTTTCATTACTCCAATGTTCGACATGAAGCCTATGGGCGGCATTAAAATGAGCTGTTCGGAATATAGATAATCTCATAGACGTGAAGTTACAACAATTCCCGGATTATGGTACTTTCTGTGATTCCTTCTGCTTCGGCTTTGTAATTTCTTACGATACGATGGCGCAATACGTAGTCTGCAATAGCTTTCACGTCTTCGATATCGGGAGAATATTTGCCGTGGATGGCAGCATGGCATTTGGCACCTAAAACAAGGTATTGAGAAGCTCTTGGTCCTGCCCCCCATGAAATATACTTGTTGACCTGTTCAGTAGCACGATCTGTATTGGGGCGAGTCTTTACGGCAAGGTTAACCGCATATTCCAGCACATTATCAGCTATTGGGATTTTGCGGACCAACTGTTGGAAATAAAGGATTTGTTCTGAATTGAGGATGTTACGCAAATCGACTTTTTGGTCGGAAGTTGTGTTTTTTACGACCATCAGCTCATGATGATAACTGGGGTAATCCAATGGAATATTAAACATAAATCTATCAAGCTGCGCCTCGGGCAACGGATAGGTTCCTTCCTGTTCAATGGGGTTTTGTGTCGCGAGTACAAAGAATGGCTTGGGCAGTGTATAACGCTGACCGGCGACGGTAACTATCCTCTCCTGCATGGCTTCAAGTAGGGCTGACTGCGTCTTCGGAGGAGTTCTATTTATTTCATCTGCCAAGATAATATTGGCAAATAAAGGTCCCTTCAAAAATTTAAATTGCCTATTATCATCTAATATCTCCGTTCCTGTAATATCGGACGGCATTAAATCTGGTGTAAATTGTATTCTTTTAAATTCCAAATCAAGCACTTCCGCTATAGTGCTGATCAGTAAGGTCTTGGCAAGTCCCGGCACACCGACAAGCAAGCTATGTCCATTGGCAAAAAGAGAAATCAAAACCGCTTCCACCACTTCCTCCTGTCCAATAATAACCTGAGAGATTTCAGCTTTTAAATCCTTTGATGCCTGTGCTAAAGCATCTACACCACTTACGTCAGAAGAATACATTTATTTATTGTTTGTTTGAATTAAAGAGCGCCAAATATAACGTAATTTTAATGGTAAAATTACCGACAAAACCTAAAAACATATAAATTGAGGAATTGTTTACACTATGAATGATGTCCTGATATCCATTCCAATTCTTGTGAATTACCACATAATAGAAGGAAGTTGATACTTTGAGCATTGAAAAAAATTAAAATTAAATGTTCAGAAAACCAATCTTTCCTACTTATACAATCAATTATTCGAATATATAATACTTTTTTGCTATCTTTGCGCCTTCAACAATTGTCCAAATTTCCATGATTGAATTGGTAGATAGCTTATTACACGAAGCTGTTGATTCTGAAGGGCGCCACATCAGCCCACATTTAGCTGAAGATGTCAAAAATTATCTCATTGACATCGATGGTACCATCTGTGATGACGTACCTAATGAGGAGCCCGAAAGGATGGTAACCGTAGAGCCATATCCCGATGCTCTCGAGATGTGCAACAAATGGTACGAAGAAGGCCACATAATCACTTACTTTACCTCACGGACTGAAGCTCACCGTGAAATTACCGAAGAATGGCTCAATCGCCATGGCTTCCACTATCATGGTATCTTATTCGGCAAGCCACGCGGCGGGAATTATCATTGGATCGACAATCATATCGTCAAAGCAACTCGCTTTGAAGGAAAATTTACCGATTTGGTCACTGAAATGAAGCCGATCGAAGTATTTAAGAAGTAAATATTTTCTGTCCAGGCATTTTGATGCATAAATTATATGTCTTTTCTTTTCAAAGGCGCAATTGGATTCATTCTTTGAAGATAAAATAGACTGCCAAAATGAGAAAGAAAAACCCAATAAGGTGATTCATTCTAAATGGTTGTTCATTGAATATAAAAAAGGCAAATATGCTGAATACTGTTAGCGTAATGACTTCCTGAATTACTTTTAATTGCCAGATATTGAACGGACCTCCATTTTCATTGAATCCAATTCTGTTAGCCGGAATCAATAAAAAATATTCGAACAAAGCAATACCCCAACTTATCAATATAATTCCGGTCAGGCTCAAGCCGGACAGCCATTTGACCTCTTTATACTTCAAATGTCCATACCATGCGAGTGTCATAAAGGTATTGGAAAATATCAACAATACAATAGTGTATATCCCTTTGGTCATTTTCCTTCTTTATTTTTCAAGGTAATCAACGAATCCAAGTCTCCCTTTCCAGATGTTCAAGTTCCACATGTACCGGATAATGGTTCTGCAAATATTTGGAAGTTGACTCAGCCGCATAAACACTGCGATGTTGACCTCCTGTACACCCGAAATTGACCGTCAGATGGGTAAAGCCTCTTTCAATATAATTAGAAACAGTGATGTCCAACAAGTTACGTATATGTTGCAAATACTCCGGCATCTTCGTTTCATTTTCCAAATATTCTACCACGGCTGCGTCTTTACCCGTAAGGATTTTCATCGAATCAATACGTCCGGGATTATCTATACCGCGCATATCAAATACAAACCCTATCCCATGACCTGTTTCATCTTTCAAATCCCTCTTTTTATAGGAAAAACTCCTAACGATGATGTTCAATGCTCGATCCGACATAGCAACTTACTTTTTTGATGTATTATTTGATTCAATACGTGACTTAATTCTACATACCGTTCTGCAAATCCGGGAACATTCAACAAAATCTGTAGATTATCAATTGCAGGCGAAATACTTTCAACAAAATGTGCCTTTCGCTCAACCAGACCTCTACGACCATAAGCCCCCAAGACCTGCAATAATCGTACCGGCATGATTATATCTCGTTCCTGCTCAAGTCGTTGCAAAGAATATCCCATCTGCCCGGTTATCAGTTCTCCATAATATCGAAATAATAAATCTCTATCATCGTCACCAAGTCTTAGTTTAGCTTGAAACAGCAACGAAACCATATCGTAAACACAAGGCCCGCGTCTCGCACCCTGAAAGTCAATAAAACTGATTTTGCCTTCATTCACCATAATATTTCTCGTCTGAAAATCCCGATACATCAGACCATTGAAGCCGCATCGCAACACATCCAACGCAATTCTTTCAAAGTTTAGACGTAGTCCATGAGCGTCATATTGTAAAGATGTTGGTTTGACGAAATAATTTTCAAAATAATGCAAATCAGCCAGGATATTACTATACCCGAATACAGGAGAAGGATAACATCTGAGATAATCCACTTTATGGCTCGCCTCAATATGGAGATGTGCAAGAGATTCTATAATTTTTTCCAACAATGGCCTTTGTGCTTCAAATGGCAAGTCAGCCAATAGGCTCAAAGCATCATAACTCCCGCAATCCTCTTGTAAATAAAGGGTTCTGCTATCATCCACTGCAATAACTCGCGGAACAGGTACGCCCAACTCTGATAGGATACGAGATAAATAAAAAAAGGTCTCATTCTCGGCAATGTCTTCAGACCATGTGCCTATCACAGGCCTTCCCACTATTAAAATTCGAAAATATTGGCGATTGCTTCCTGCCCCGGCCAATGCCGTTATCCTGTCGGGATCCAGGTTAAAATGGTCTGTAGCAAATTCTCGTAATGCAATTAACTGATTCATCATTCCTCTTCTGAAAAATCGTGTTCCTGCGGTGGAATGGCTTCATTGAGGTAGGTCCATATCTTGTCTTTCAACTCCATGATACCTTGCTGTGTCACTGAGGAAATAAATACCGATTCTATGTCTGTAGGTATCGTCGGCATAATCCATTCCTTGAGTTCTTCATCAATCAGGTCTGACTTAGTCACAGCTAATAGACGAGGCTTATCCAATAATTCAGGGTTGTACAGTCTTAATTCATTCAACAGAATGTGATATTCTTTGGCTATATCATCTGTTGTGGCGGGCACCATAAATAACAGGAGGCTATTCCTTTCAATATGTCGCAGGAACCTTATGCCCAGCCCTTTGCCCTGATGCGCATTCTCTATAATACCCGGTATATCGGCCATCACAAAGGAAGTATTATCGCGATGTCGCACGATACCGAGATTGGGGACCAGGGTTGTGAAGGCATAATCTGCAATTTTGGGTTTTGCGGCACTAACAGAGGACAGGAGTGTTGATTTGCCGGCATTGGGGAAGCCCACCAAGCCAACATCGGCAAGGAGCTTCAATTCTAATATGTTCCAATCTTCCCTACCGGGCTCTCCCGGTTGTGCATACTTGGGGACCTGCTTTGAAGCAGTAGCAAAATGCCAGTTACCTAAGCCACCTCGCCCACCGAGTGTCAATATCTGCTTTTGTCGATCATGAGTAATTTCAAACAAAACTTCTCCGGTTTCAGCACTCTTAGCAACTGTTCCCAGAGGAACTTCTAAGATAATGTCTTTGCCACTACGCCCGGTACGATTATTCTTTGAACCATTGACCCCGTCTTCGGCGATGACGTGTTTTCGGTATTTCAGGTTGATGAGCGTCCACACATTTCTGTTACCCCGAAGTATGATGTGACCGCCACGTCCACCATCACCACCATCGGGACCTCCCTTGGCATTCATTTTATCTCTGAAATAATGGTGCGATCCCGCTCCACCCTTGCCGGAACGACAACATATCTTGACGTAATCAATAAAATTCTGGTCTGCCATAGCGCTGCAAAGATGCAAAAAAATAGTTGTTTGCTCAACTTTCTATTGATAATGGTGTATATACAAATTCACTAATGACTTCATTATTCTCCCCCAACAACTCATCAAAAGTGGGGAAACCATATATTGAAGTCATTCTTGCCCATAACGCTTATCCATCAATTAAAGAGTCTGACATTGATTGGAATAAAAAAAATGAAAGGAAAATTTGTTCCCACTTGAGAAGGCATAAAATAATCCTGCTTTGCCTATGATTCAATATTTACTTTTTAAAATGATAGGCAGCATTGACGCCTATATACTGATGTATTCTTTTTGCATTAGTCCAAACCTTGTCAAACTCATTTTGAATTCCAAAATAAGCAGCATATTCCGGGCTAATACTAAATCCTTTGGCAAGGAAAAAGGCGTAGGCCGCATTAACCCTGATTCCAGAGGTTGTTTGTTGATTCATATCTTTAACCTCACTGCTTATATCACTCAATTGTGCAAAATCCTGACTTCTGTATCGGATTCCACTGACATTTTGATTTAATAAAAAATTAAATTCATATCCAATATTTATTTCGGCATGTTTAAAAATACGGAAGTTAAATGGATACAAAGCAAATTGAACACTACTTTTCTCGATTTGGATATCGCTTGTAAAATTTTTTGGTAATGGCGACGAAGTCACAAGTAAATTCGACTTAACAGTCTCTATACCTAATCCGACTTTTATCCAATATCTACTTTTAAACAAATGAGAAGTTCCCAAAAATCCATATCTCGTTGCCCACTTTCCTTTATTAGAATACGAAGGTGCGCCTTCCAGTGCTTCCTGCTTATAATCCGTATAAGATGGCTGTCCTATACCCGCATAAATACCGAGAGATTGACACTGAGCCTTTTGGGGTAAAAAAGCAAAAAGCGTTGCACAAAAGATTAAAACAAATATATTTTTCATTTCAGGTTTACGTTTTGAAAATAAAAACTCATACTATTGATAACAGGTTTTACTCAATTATACCATTTTTTTTACAAATCCATGTGGTATGATTCATTAAGAATCCAAGTCGATGACCACTGGTTATATGTCTAACGGGTAACAAACACCATTGGTTTGACATTCCGTCTTTTTGTCATAATTGAATGATAATGAATGCCATAATTGCAGAACTTCCGTTAACAGAATGTCATTTTTACATCTATTTTGGTCAAAAACTTTTATGGCTTTAAATTTGAATATTCATTTTAACAAAATAATTGAACGATGACAATGGACAATTTCACAATAAATGCGCAGGATGCCATCATCAAAGCGCAACAATTAGCGACAGATCGCTCACAGCAGACAGTAGATACTTCTCACCTTTTGCGCGGTATCATGGAAACCGACGAGAGCGTCATCGCTTTCTTACTAAACAAAATGACGGTCAACCTCCAGCAGGTTAAGACCGAAAATGAAAAACTCATCGACCTTATCCCCAAAGTTCAGGGTGCCGACAAACACTTTTTGTCACCGGATGCCAATAGCGCCATAGCAAAAGCAAAAGACGCCATGAAGGAATTTGGAGATGAATTTATTTCTCTTGAATTACTGCTATATGGTATTCTGCAAGGAAGTGACCGTACGGCAAGGCTTTTGAAAGATAAAGGTATGACATCAGCAGGTCTGAAAACAGCCATTCAGGAATTGAGAAAGGGCAACAAAGTCAACTCTCAAAGTGGTGATAGTGGATACAATTCCCTCAGTAAATACGCCATTAACCTGAATGAACGCGCCGAATCCGGCAAGCTCGATCCCATCATCGGTAGGGATGAAGAGATAAGGAGAGTGATGCACATCCTTTCCAGAAGAAAGAAGAACAACCCCATCCTCGTAGGTGATGCAGGTGTCGGAAAAACTGCCATCGTAGAAGGAATAGCCTGGCGTATAATCAAACAAGATGTCCCGGAAAATCTAAAAACCAAAACGATTTTCAGCCTGGATCTCTCTGCCTTAGTCGCAGGTGCTAAATTTAAAGGTGAATTTGAAGAAAGACTCAAAGCAGTCATTAAGGAAGTGACTGACAGCAATGGAGAAATTATCCTCTTCATCGACGAAATACACACTCTCATCGGCGCAGGAGGCGGTAATGGCGCAATGGATGCTGCCAATATCCTCAAACCCGCACTGGCAAGAGGCGAACTACACGCTATCGGTGCAACAACACTCGATGAATACCAAAAATATTTTGAAAAAGATGCAGCTTTGGTTCGCCGTTTCCAAAATGTTATGGTCGAAGAACCCAGTGTGGAAGATACCATCTCTATTTTAAGAGGTCTCCAGGAAAAATACGAAGTCTTTCACAAGATAGAAATATTGGACGAAGCCCTTATCGCAGCCGCAGAAATGTCACACCGCTATATTGCCGACCGACAATTGCCGGACAAAGCCATCGACTTGATTGACGAAGCAGCAGCCAAACTAAGGCTCGAGCTCAACTCCATGCCCGATGACATCGACGAGTTAGATCGAAAAGTCCGTCAACTTGAAATCGAAAGAGAAGCCATAAAGAGGGAAAAAGACGAAAAGAAACTCAATACCATCAACGAGTCTATCGCCAATTCCCGCCAACAGTTGGATTCACTGATGGCTAAATGGAAAAATGAAAAAGCCATCATCGACCGCATCAATACCCTTCGCGAAGAAATTGAAGAACTCGAACGTAAAGCTCAAAAAGCCGAAAGAGAAAGCGACTTTGAAACCGTCGCCAAAATCCGTTATGGCGAATTACAGAAAAAACAACAAGAACTGAAAGACTCAGAACACGAGCTCAACCAACTTCCTGAAGGTTCACGCTTTACAGCTCAACAGGTAACTGCCAATGACATTGCCGACGTCGTCTCCAAATGGACCGGAATTCCGGTCTCTAAGTTGCAACAAAGCGAAAAAGACAAGCTCCTCAACTTGGAAAAAGAAATCGGAAAGATGATCGTCGGTCAGGAAGAAGCCGTTGCCGCTGTGAGTGATGCGGTAAGGAGAAATAGGGCTGGTCTAAGTGATGGCAAGCGACCTGTGGGCTCATTTATCTTTTTAGGTCCGACAGGTGTCGGCAAGACTGAGCTTACCAAAGCACTTGCAGATGTGTTATTTGACGACAAAGACGCTATCATTCGTATAGACATGAGCGAATATATGGAAAAACATTCGGTGTCCAGGCTCATCGGTGCGCCTCCGGGATATGTAGGTTATGAAGAAGGCGGACAGTTGACCGAAGCCGTAAGGCATCGACCTTATTCTATTGTGCTGTTGGATGAAATAGAAAAGGCTCATGCTGATGTGTTCAATGTATTGTTGCAAGTGCTGGATGATGGTCACCTGACAGATGGAAAAGGAAGACAGGTGAATTTCAAAAATACCATCATCATCATGACATCTAACCTCGGTTCTAATATCATCCTTGAAAACTTTGAGGATTTAGGCGTAATTGATGCCACTAAGAGAGATGAAGTTTTGGAAACAACTAAACTGGAAGTATTTGAACTCCTTAAACAAACCATGAGACCTGAGTTTCTCAACAGAGTAGATGAAACTATCATGTTCCTTCCACTTACTAAGGACGAAATAGAAAGAATACTTTTCCTCCAAATGTCTTCTATCAACAAGCTACTCAAAACACAGGAATTGAGTATTCAATTGGAACCAAGTGCAGTAAATATCTTAGTCGGAATGGGCTATGAGCCACAATTCGGCGCACGTCCACTCAAGAGAGTACTCCAAAGGGAGCTCATCAATGAGTTATCCAAATTGATTCTTAGCGGAGAGTTTGTTGCCGGAGATGTGATAGTGGCTGAAGGAAATAATACCGGACTTACCTTTCACAAGAAAGCCGTTGACAAAGCCATTTCGACAGAAAAGACAGAGACTCAACCATAGTCTCTCACAGAAAATATAAGGCAGTAAAAGTATTTTATTATCCAATATACGATTGCATCCCGGAAATTACATAAACCCGAATTCAGCAGTATAGGTTTTGAAAAACCGTATAGTGCTGATTATGAGGGCAATCCCGATGTACGAATCGTTTCAATGGTTTCTGTAAACCATTGATTACGAGTCGTAAATCGATTCTGTATTTGTCAAATGCGGTATTTGGGATAAAGCAGTAATGCTGTATAGGTAGCAATTGAGACTAAATATTGACTTAAATTGTTTATCTGACAGTGTTGCTGCTTTTTATTGTAGAAGCTATTGATCATAAATTTCTTGCAAAACGTACTAAACCGCGATTCACTTCCGCATCATTCATCTAATTTTAAGTACAATTAGTCTATAAATGACCCGAAGTGGAACTATTCCCACCATTCCAACATTTGTAAATAAAATTATTTAAAATAGTAATGAAAGAAAAAAATATTTCAGAAAAAACCTTCTGGAACAAATTATCCAAACATGCCCAAAAAGCCGGCGTAAAAGTGGTTTATTCTGCTCTCCTGATGTATTATGCTTTTCGACGAAAAGAAACACCGGCATGGGCCAAAGCGGCTATTCTGGGAGCGATTACCTATTTCCTTTCACCTATAGACTTCATTCCGGACCTTACACCAATACTTGGATTTACAGACGATTTAGCGATTTTGGTCAGTGCCCTGGTCTCCATCAGTTCAAACATTGATGATGATGTACGGGATAAAGCCATTGGCAAACTAAAACAATGGTTTACTTCATCCGAAATACAACTTGCCGTAAATGAAATAGACCAAAAATTACAAAAACGTCGCCAAGGCAGCGATGTAGAAGCACAACAAAGCTGAAACATATTCTTGGAAGGTTACACCGGATCAGAATCGGATGATTCTAAAAAGTTGACATTCCGCTGCATACCTCCAAGCCCGGTACGCTTTATAGGTGATTGAAAAAAGATGCGGTCAAACTCTTCCTGAGTCATCTTTTCCCAATCTGATGCTGTCAGGCTACCAAGGTCATTCACCGGATTAAAGTCGGCCTCTTGCTGTGGACGAGCAAACTTGTTCCATGGGCACACCTGTTGGCAAATATCACATCCAAATGCCCACCCTTCCATTTTGTCCTTAAACTCCGGATCTATTTCTTCATCTTTCAGCTCAATGGTAAGATAGGAAATACACTTGCTCGCAAAAATAGTGTAACCGCCGGGATCAATAGCCTCCGTTGGGCAAGCATCAATACATCGCGTACACGTACCGCAATGATCTTTAATAGCCAATTCGGGCTCATCATCAATATCAATATCAATCAAGATTTCGGCCAGAAAGAAATATGAGCCACGCTTAGGGTGTATCAGAAGTGCATTTTTACCTACCCATCCCAACCCTGCCCGTCTCGCCCATTCCTTCTCAAGAATCGGTGCCGAGTCTGTAAAATAACGGATATTAGCCTCCGGGGCTATGTTTTCAATAATTTTTTTGGAAATGTTCTTTAATTTTTTCTTGAGCACCTTGTGATAATCGCGTCCCAATGCGTAGGTTGAAATTTTAGGACTCTGGGATAAAGTAGGGTTATCCTGAAAGTAATTAAACACAAAGCTAATCACCGTCCTGGTACCGGGATGCAGCAGTGTTGGATCCGTCCGCATATCGACATTGCGTTCCAGATACGACATCTTTCCGGGACGACCTTGCTTTATCCAATCCGGTAGAAAGTCTGCCTCTCTTTCCAGCTTTTCAGCCTTTGAAAAACCGACGGCAGTAAAACCCTCGTCCAATGCCCACTGTGTAATATGTTGCCTTATTTCAGACATAAAGCAAAGGTAATGTTTTTAGCAAAATGCCATAAAATTAGCTTTAGCCCGAATTTATATTAAACCCAAATTCCATAGGTTTATAGCTATTCGTTGTTCAGTAAAACCGGATTGAAAAGAGTATTCTATGAGTCCCTCTTTGCCACCACAAAGGCTACACTGTGCAATATAGGGTGGATTGCCTTGACACTATGTGAAAAATATAAATATTACTTTCCTTTATGTATTAACTTCGCGAATACCGTGTATTGAAGAAGGTGCGAAGTCCTAACTCAGCAAAAATTGTCTTACTCCTCATCATATAACCTCCATTGATAAAATATTCTGAATTCTTATGCATGTCTTTGATATAAAACAACCCTACTTCAGCACCTAAAAAGTAATCATAGTCCGCTTTAATTTCACCAATGCCATTTTCTATATCAGCTTTGCGCTTACCCATATTATATACGGCTCCGCCCTTTGCAAGAAAGGAATAGGCGTTTTGGTGGTTCTTGGCACATTGCTGACCATTGGACCTCCACTTACCCAAACCCAATTCGATACGACCAAATGGATTGGCAAAAAAGGTTTTATCTATCTTCTTAGCGTCAAAGTCTGCGGTGGCGTGGGCGCCGGCGGAAAGCTTCACCATCATCCAATGTGTCCCAATGGCATACCCAAAGTCAAGACCTAATCCTTCGCGATTTAAAGCATTCTCAATATCCCGTGATGTAAGATATATCGCAGGTGCATCAAACATTGAACGAATTTGTGCTGTAGCACTAAGGCTCAAGAGAACTAAAATAAAAACGAATCCTTTTCTCATTAATTTACTTTTTATCATTTGACTATTTTTCGTCTAAACCAACGATTTTTTGCGCTGATTGACGGCATAAATATATACCTTTTTCTATTTGCACACCCAAAAATGCACATCAAACATCGAAGGTACTTCAAAACATATAACTTCAATTCACCTTACTCACTTTATACGCTTTCTTATAAATCTGATTCTTAAAGCCATAGCAGCCTTACTCTACCTGGCATTCTTAGGTCGATATTGTTTTTTATACTTTTTCTTCATCGAAGCTTCGTAGTCAAACCGTACATTGGTTTTCTGATTATGTTCCGCCTTCTCATGAAAAGCCGTACCGACTAATTTTTGATTGTGGTTGCCCAAATAGTCCGGCATATATATGGCTGGGATCTCTTCTGACAACAAAGTTTCAGAAACTTCATAGCCGCCGGGCATCTCAGGAGTAGGCAATTGTAATCCCATTGTTTCTTCAAGATTATTCATCATCTCGGCATCCCGGTCACTTACAAAAGAAATAGCGACACCTTTCTTGCCAAATCGACCGGTTCGTCCAATTCTGTGAATATAACTTTCTTCTATTTCAGGTAGATCAAAATTAATGACATGGCTAACATCCCTTATGTCCAGACCCCTCGCCAACAAATCGGTGGCAATCATGATGCGGGAATTGCCCAATTCAAATTCATCCAATGTCTCGAATCGGCGATTTTGATTTTTGTTTGCGTGCATATAAGACAGATTGTCCATTCCGGCTTCAACCAATGTGTCATAAAGCAACTCAGCTCTTTTTTTGTTCCCAACAAACACCAAAGCCCTTGTTATTTCCGGCGTTGCAAGGATTATTTTCAACAGATTGACCTTACTGTAAAAATTGGGTACATCATACTTCGATTGCTGGATTGACTCCAATGGTTTACCTGCCGGTGCAGCTTCAACCTGATCCATCATCTCAAAATATTCCTCCATCATCTCCTCTACCTCCGGATTGATGGTAGCTGAGAATAGTAGGTTTTGACGCCTTTCCGGCATCTTATCAAGTATTAATTTTAGCTGCGCTCTAAAACCCTGATTGAGCATCTCATCAAATTCATCTATGACAAGACGTTTTATATTCTTGAGTACCAAGACACCCGTATTTACAAAGTCGGCTACCCTTCCGGGTGTCCCCACAATAATATCGAGTCCTTCCAGGATCTTTTCGGCCTGAGGCTTGGTATTGACACCTCCAAAAATTCCATATACCCGTACCGTCATATATTGTGTCAAACGGATAATTTCCTCTTCAACCTGCCTTACCAATTCGCGCGTTGGAACTAGGATCATAACACTTGGATTCCTGGCATTACTATATTGATGCAAACTCAATATCGGCAATAAATAAGCCAACGTCTTGCCGGTACCCGTCTGCGCTATACCATTCACGTTGCGCCCCGCTTTAACCATCGAAAATACTTGCTCCTGAATAGGTGACGGCCGATTCAGTTCCATATCATCCAAAGCACGAATCAACGCTTTGGGCATCTTCATATCCCGAAATTCCATCATTGACTTTTAATCACAAAGATACGAAATGTCAGACATTCCCATCCATAGTCCCTACCTCAATGTCCACGTTCACCCAGAATCCGATTGGGTTTCAATCTTAATCCAAATTCTTTTACAGACTTTACTTTTATGTAATTCACCGCCTCGTCAATCGAATCCGTAATCAATAGTAGTTCCGGATCCGTAATTGAAATAGTCTTCTCCCGCACCATAAGTTCAATATGCTCCCTAACATGATGATAAAAATCAGAAACCAAAATAACAACCGGAAATCGTTCAATTTTTCCGGTCTGTATCAAGGTCAATGCTTCAAAGAATTCATCCAAAGTACCAAATCCACCCGGGCAAATCACAAAAGCATAGGAGTATTTAATGAGTAAAGTCTTTCTGACAAAAAAATACTTGAAGGTGACATAACGGTCAAGATATGGATTAGCGGCTTGTTCGTGAGGAAGCTCAATATTGCAAGCCACTGAAGCACCGCCAACATCTTTGGCACCCCGATTGCCAGCCTCCATAATTCCAGGACCTCCGCCCGTCATAATCGTGAATCCAACATTTGACAACTTAGCTGCCAGCTGACGCGCCTGCTGGTAATATTCATTGTCCTCCTCAAATCTCGCCGACCCAAAAATGGTAACGCACGGACCCACAAAGTGCAACGCCCTAAAACCACGAATAAATTCTTTAAACACATCCAATGCATATAAAAAATCCTTCATCCTCGATCGAGGACCTCCTAAAAAATGCCTTTCATTGTGAACCATGAATCCTTATAGTTTTAGCTGCAATCTTTCTAATAAATACTAAAATGTCCCTCAACTACTCCAATACTTACAATAAATTGCAAAAAATTAAATCTAATATAAGACCAAATTAGTAAAAAGAAAAATCTAATTTGAAATAAATCCAATCGGGCGTGCCCCCGCTTTCTATCGAGCGGGGTCGGGCTATCCGTTATACTCCTTCCTGTCGTCAGTCGTGCCGCTCCTATCCCTCACGCAAATCGACCCGCAGGAAATATACAATATAATGTGCACCATCTTTCCCACCGCTATAGGCATCACACCTCCCAAAGTTCACAAATAGCAGCAACACCCGTGGACAAACATTCCTTGTTTACTTGATTTCTTCAAACAAGGTTCGCGTCAACCACAATGCTTATTCAAACAAAAAGCAAATACGTCCTTTTTCAGAATATTTAGGCTGAGCAACAATGTCCTGAGAGAAAAGAATCTTATAAATCAAAATAACCCGAATTCGTATTAAAGGTACAATTGTTTTTTTAAGAAATATATCGTCAACTTTTTGTTGTGTTAAAATTCAAATAGTCACGAATCAATATATTTCCAAATATATGATAATCAACTTGTTGCGATTTAGTTAGATGTAATT
>CAKUWM010000019.1 GCA_934699305.1 uncultured Saprospiraceae bacterium
CCGTAGGTTATTACAGTACCTCCAACCTAGGTACAGGTGTTACTTTCGATGAGAACGTCAATTCTTTTGTACCTTCCAAACAGCCACAGAATATTTATGGCGGGGAAGTGGCCATTGATTACGTTTCCAACAGCAATAAACTACAGGCAGGAACTTCTTATTCCTATGTGGAAGGTACGACCCATAGCGTGGAGGACAAAAATAATTTAACCTATTTGGGCGGGGATGTTATTGCCGCCCCAAAATGGACCGCCTACATTACCTGGAACCCGATTACAAAGGCAAGTACATCATTAAGGATGACGAATCTGGGCGATAGGAACAGGTTTGACCCGTATTTGGACGCCAATGACAACTACACCTTTAGGCATACCCAGTTTCCCGTTGATGGTTATACATTATTGAATTGGTCCGCTACCTACCATGTACGGACCAATATATCGGTCTCCCTTGCCATCAACAACCTTCTGAACGAATACTACCTGCCCGCCAGATCGCAATGGGCGGCACCATTAAAAACATTTACCGGGGTAGGTGAAGGGACAAACGCCAAATTAAGCCTTCAGTATAATTTCTAATATGAACCCTATCCGTGTTGCCGGACACGGTAGCACGGATATCCTTTACCCCATCATAGCTATTGATCCTTCTAAATAAAATAACACGGAAAATACATCTCTGGCTGGGGCTGACCTGCGGGCTGATCGCTTCCTTTTCAGGAATTACGGGATCCCTATATGTCTGGCAGCCCGAAATATCCGCCATGCTAAATCCCCACTTACTAAGGATCGAAGGTATGCAGCCCATCAAGGAATCGGTCATTCTGGAATCCACCGCCACATTAGTGCGGACCCATACGGACAGTATAGACAAGATCTTCCTTCCATATCGTGAACAGCAGACCATCTCCATCCTATTTAAAAATGGTAGAACACACTATTACCACCCCATAAGCAACACCCTATTGGGCGAAAAATCGGCTTCCATCGAATTCTTTGAAAATCTATTGGTCCTGCACCGCACATTGGGGATCCCCAAAATAGGAAAGTATATTGTAGGAAGCAGCGCCATTGTTTTTTTCCTACTCCTCCTAACTTCTGGCTTCCATATTTGGTGGAACCTTTATGGCCATTCATTAAAAAAAGGATTTAAGATCGCCTGGAAGGGCAAAAAGAAAAAATTGGACTTCGACCTACATAAAGCATTGGGAGCCTATTTCATAGTACCTTTATTTATCATGGCCGTCTCCGGTGCTTACTTCACCTATAACGCCTCCTATAAAACGGTCCTGCAAATTATTGACGGAAACGAAAAAGAATCCGATAATCAACACATGCCAATGATCAAGGGATCGACATCCCTCATTGATCTTATAACAGATCAAGATAGAGGCTATGTGATCTGGGCTATTTATTTTCCCCTTGAAAAGACAGAACCCTATAAGATCCGATACATAAGGGAGCGTAATATAGAGTCTGGACCTAGAAGGACAAAAGAAATGACCTTGGATACCAGTGGAGCAATAACAACACTATCCGATTATGGCACGGATACTAACAGTCAACGTATCGCCGCACAATTCTATCCCATCCATATCGGTGAAATGGCAGGGACCCCGGGCAGGATCCTGGTCTTCGTTTCAGGAATGGTCCCATTGATATTATTTATCACCGGGCTTAGGATCTATATGTCCAAAAGAAAGAAAAAACAAAATAGGCCGAGGGATTTCTTTCGTTCCCGCCCTCTAGGCGGGGTCGGTCCGCCTTCTCCAGATAAGGGGAAGGAAGATTAAATTAGTCTTGATCCCAATTGGACTTGTAATCCCCGTTTCACGCTGGTTGCACCCCCTAAAAAACAAAAGGTCCCGCATTTCTGTGAAGCATTTGTCCGTAGTAACCCGAGATATAGGGAATTGAGTTGTCCCCAACGGAAATAGCGGAAAATTATTTGTATTTAAGTATCTGAAATTAAAACATTTAACACATTTTCCGCTTATGATTTCCAAGGATAAAATTACTGAAACCTTCTGTTTCATCGATTATTTCTGCAAAGTTTTGGCCCCACTTTTCCAAAGAAGCTGATTTCCGATGGAAAAAGCATAGGAACAGGTCCTTTAGCAGGTCAACGGGCGAGATCCTGACCATTACCGTCCTTTTCCATATGGGCGGCTACCGGACCTTCAAACATTTTTATCTTTATTATGCCAAAGAACACTTCAGGGAAGAGTTTCCCGCGACGGTCTCCTATAATCGGTCCACCGAGCTGATGCAGTGCAAAACGGAAAACACCGCACAACTAGCACTGTTTATCAAAGGCTTAGACCGAACTCGGGTTAGAATTAATTGGAATGATTTCTATTTCTATCATATCTTTGTCGAATGTCCCATATATAGGGGGCTGAATTAGGATTATTTATGTTTTGCGATACAAACTTGCCAGGAATGGTTGGGCAAGTATCCCAAATCCTATCTTTTGATCCAAAAAAATCTAAATCAATTCATTTGTTAACTAACTTTATTGTAGATCATTTCGTATTTAGCAAGTAGGGTTTAAATGGCCTAAGCAAATAGGATTTAGAAGGTTCTTGCTAACGGGCCATAGAAATTTAAAAAAGCCGTAATGAAAATAGCGACCTATTTTCCATCACCAAACTTAGCTCCCCATGTAGAGCGTTTTTTAATCGTAAAAAATGAACAAGCCGCATGCAATATTTCTAAAATGGTACCTAGGGGCTTTTCTGCTTTTATATTTACTTCCCCAGATATGGCGATCGTGGGCAATAAGCTTGGTAAGGTTAGTGCAGATTTGAGACCAGGCCATATTTATTATGGGGGATTGGGGATCAAACCGGCAGAAATGACCATTAATGATAAAGCGTATTTTATTGTTGTGCTCCTACATCCCTATTTAACGGGCGTTTTTTTAAATGAGGATGCTAAATATTTTTGCGAGAACTGTAGTTGCATCACTGATCTAAACGGAGAAACAAGATCCTTTGCTTCCTTGCTTTGGGAAGCTAATACAGACTTAGAGAAAATAAAATTGATCGAATATTTTTTGCTTAAAAATCTCAAAAGGTCCGTATCAAATATCTATGCAGAGCGGGCTATAAAATATATATATCAAGAAAAGGGTTGTATAACACCCGCAGAGCTGGCAAAACAGGTTTATACCTGCGAACGAAATTTGCGTAGAAACTTTGATCAATTCGTGGGCATTTCACCAAAACAATATGCCGATATTGTTCGGTTTAATTCCTTTATGCGAGAACTTTATACAGGTACCAATTCGCATTTGGAAACTTTGGCGTTTCACTATAATTATTATGATCTTTCGCATTTAAATAAGGATTTTAACCGTTTTTTGGGTATTTGTCCCAGCCTTAATTTTTTGCAAGATCGTACCGTAAATATATCTATACTGGGTTAAGTGTTTATAGTTCCTTAAATATTGTCCGATTTTTACAAGTACTTTTTGCAAAAGGACAATAATTTTGACTATGGATCGGTCATTACATCAATCACAGATATACTGAGCATTTAATTGTTAAATTTTTAAATCGATTGTTTTTAGATTTAAAAGGTTAATGGGTAGACTGGAATATCTGGCTTAGATTAATCCTCATTTTTAAAATGGATTTTGATTGTAAACCATAAATATTATTCAAATGAAAAACATATTTTTTATTCTTTTTTTCATTCTATTTTTGATTGCTTGTGAAAAAGACGATACTGTCAAAAACAATACCCCAACTGCGGACTTCCCCCTAGGCACCACCTGGACCGGCGTATTGACGGCCTATAATAATGCACGGCCGGATGTGGTTTCATTAGAGATAAAAGAAGACAAAAAGGTGATGATGTATGGTGCATTGGGCTATTTGGACGCAAACAATAACGTAAAGTTATTGGATAGCGTGGCTGGGAGTCTTACAGACTTACGGGAAGAAAACGGTATTCCTCATTTTACTCTAGAATTTCCTGAATTAAGCACGATCCATAAAGTTGCCATAAAAGGCGGAAAGCTGCTGGAGGACACGGAACAGCCTGTTGCAGGCAAACTGGATTTCATATTCCAATTAAAATTATTTTCTTTAGAGCAAGTAACTGCTATAGGCGATTGGTACGGACCTAAAATAGAAAAAATGCCAGGAGATATCGATTATTATTTTCCAGATGTAAATGGTGTAATATTCAAAAAAAATGGAGTCGTGTCTTACATTCGTGGCGGTGTGCCCGTTTATACAGGTGTACCTCAAACAGGAAGTTACTATGAAGTTACAGGGGCGTATGAGCAAACAGGCGCAAGGCTGTATGTGCATGGATTAGATGAGTCCAATTTAAAATTCCCTTTATACTTCGGTGTTTTTACAGAAACAGGGGATACTATTTTATTGGATACGCATGATCCCGACGCAAGGTTAACTTCGGCTTTTGACACGAATGAACCTTATGGTCCCAGTGGTTGGGCTCCGCAGATATATAGGAGAAAATAATAGCGTTCATTTCGCGATTTTGATCCTGCAGTTTTTTTAACCTTGCTTGATCTAGAAAGGAACTTTTTGAAAGCCACCAATCATAGGGACTTTAGAAGAAGGATATACCCTAAACCAAAAGATCCGACCTATTTTCAGAAGTCGCATCCATATTTTATATCAACGGTACATTATTTTAACCTTTGACCATCTTTTAGCAACTGCGCCCTTAGTTTCGCATATGGCACATCCTGAACATTGGTGTTGCCATCAATGGCCAGTACGGCTGCGGTGGCAGCAGATTGGCCCAGGACCATAAATACCGGCTCCATGCGGATAGAACCAAAAGCGATGTGCGTTGAACTTAAACAGATAGGGACAATAAGATTTAGGCATTCCCCTTTTTTAGGCACCAAGGCCCCATAACTAATGGGATAAGGTTTAAACCCATGTGCCTCTACGTTGCCCTCATTCTGAACGTATCCATTGGCATCCACATAGCGCTGCACATTATGGGAGTCCATACCATAGGCGGCCAACCCGATGGCATCCCCGGCCACTTTTAACCCCTCGCAATTTTGCTGGGTCATAACATAATCGCTTATCATCCTCCTTGCTTCCCGGATATATAGCTGTTGTTGCCAACCTTCCCCTCTTTCAAATTCGTCTTTGGAAGTACCCCATCTAGACACTTCCGCACGGACTTCCGCGGGGATCCTCGGATGGTTGGCCAAGGTCCACATCAATCCCATATGGTAGTTCCTATGATCCTCCACAATCTTTTCCCTTTCTGCATAAGAAGCCTCGGGGTAGTCGTAATTCTTCCCGATATAGTCAGTGGAAAAGCCGTACCGGTTGTTCGTATCCGTTTTTCTATTGGGCATACTGGAATTGATCCATGGTACCAGGGGATTTCCATAACTGTACATTTCGCTTATAGGGCCTTTTCTAGCTTCGTAATTTCTAAAGAGCAGTTCATAATCGATCTCGTCATAATTGGAAGGCTTCCGAAAAGGAATCCGGTTATCCGGATGATCGGTAAGGCACATCCTAAAACAATAGGCCTGTATTTTTTTATCGCCTTCCCCCTCCAGTCCCGGTTTTTCATTAATATTTGGTAAGCGTCCGGAGGAAGGGTCGCCCTTTATCACATACGGATCCACTCCGGGGATAAAATTGTGGTTAAACGCATTCTTGGAAATCAATCCGGTCAAGGAAGTATTAATACTATTTGCCTGCACGCCGTTCAAAGTTTCCCCATATTCTTTATTGCTTTCCCGGCCCACGGTATAGGAAACCCCGGTAGAAGCCATCAGGTCCCCTTCATAGGTGGCATCCAAAAACACCTTCCCCTTAAATGTAGCGCCACTCTCCATGGTGATCGACTCTATCTTTCCATCCGCTTTTTTAACCCCCGATTCCCTATTCAGCCTTTCATTATAGACCATCTTGATCTTCTCCTTCCCCATCATGGTCTTATAGACCGTAAGCGCGGCGGAAGGCTCAAAGGTCCACATGGTCGCTTCGCCCTCCTCGGTACGGGTTTGGCCCCCATCCATATAATCCGATTTTTCCTCCCATTTCCAATTTTTCGGATTATCGTAATATTTTTTGATGTGTTCATAGAATTCCCTGGAAATTCCCCCTATGGCCTGCTTATTACCTATATCGGTCTGGCCCAGGCCGCCAGTGGTCAATCCTCCGATACGGTCGGTCGGCTCAATGAGCACTACAGACTTGCCCATCCTACTACACTGGAGTGCGGCCGCAATTCCGGCCGATGTCCCACCGTATATTACCACATCAAATTTATGAAGGCTATTTTTTTTGGATGATTGTCCTTGCGATGAATAACATACAAGAAATACAAAAAATAAGTTGGGAAGTGCCTTTAGTATGGTATACTTCCCTATATCCAATTTTCTATTCCAACTATTCATATAAAACTGTTTTTAGTACATCACAAAATTTGGTCTGTCATCATTTTCGGAAAATCGGTTTGACTCCTTACCCTAAAGCTTGCCGGCCGGCAGTAGGGGAGCCCGATTTTCCTCGATTTCTCCTTTAGGATAGGGGTAGAAAATCGAGGAAAACCCGTAGAATTTAATTTTTGTCATGTACTGATGAAACTGTTTATTATTTTTTAACGGTCATCCGCCAGAACAATACGCACAGGTACATGTAACAAGACATAAATTACCCCAATACGACCCCTTCGGATAGTATACGCGATAAAGATAGAACAGAAATGGATGTTTTAACACAAAAATTTACACATTCACAGTATATTAATCATCATTTTAAATAATCACTAATAAAAATATGGTTCGATCAATACTCCTTTTGGTGCTCCTCAGTATATTCTCTTGTAGGGAAGCCCTAAAAAACATCGAAACTTTACAGGTAATCAAGGTAGATAGCGGTAATGATCTACGTGATTTTTTTAAATTCACAGGAAACGATACCCCGATAATTAGTGGCCATAGGGGGCAAAAGACTGCCGGATATGCAGAGAATAGTATCGAAGCCCTTGAAGATGTCCTTAAACATACCCCCGCAATTTTCGAGGTCGACCCAAGGCTTACCAAGGACAGTGTTATTGTACTAATGCACGACGCCACTTTGGAAAGGACAACTACCGGAACAGGCGAAGTGTCCGATCACACGCTAAAAGAATTAAAAAAATTAAAATTAAAGGACGCTGAAGGAAATATCCTTGATCATCGGGTCCCAACCTTGGAAGAGGCTATTAAATGGAGCAAGGGAAAAACAATATTGAATTTAGACAAAAAAGACGTGCCGCTATCCCTAATGGCCGAAGTACTTGAAAAATATGATCCAGAAACTACGGTAATGGTTACGGTCCACAATGCAGAACAAGCGATTTTCTATCATGAAAAAAATAAGGATAGAATGTTTTCCGCATTTATAAAGACCGAGGAGGATTATCAGAAATTTGAGCATTCCGGTGTCCCTTGGTCGCAAATCATAGCCTATATCGGCCCCAAAATTAAAGGGGAGGATAGCAAGATATATGATTTACTGAACGCTAAGGGGGTAATGTGCATGATTTCGGCAGCTTCGAGCTACGATAAGCTGGATGACCTTTCCGAGCGCCAAAAAGCATACCACGATATTGTTAAGGATGGGGCAAGTATTATTGAATCCGATTACCCAATTGAATTGTATAAGGCCATTAAATCGATGATTCCCGAAAACGGCCCCAAGAATAAGTATTATCGGACAATCCCCTGGCCATCCAAGTATTGACCCTTAAAACCTATATGCTCGACTTTGGTATAAGCGTATCGGGACAGGGGTTGAAATTTCATTGTAGTCGGCCCTTTTACTATCCCATAAAACATTTTTACATTTGAAGGCTCAAATTCAAATTTGCCCTAAAAGCATTGAAAATTTTCAATACAGTTTCAAAAGTCACATTTCCGTTGTCATGTGTGTGACTTGGTGTGGAAGTACTGGACGGAACCGTTGAAGTTCTCTTGTGCCGATGAAGTGGATTCTTGATCGAATGTCAGCGTGGGCTAAAGAGGATCAATCCTTCCGCTAGGGTGCCTAATTCAAAAAACAGTCATCCTTTAAGGGGAATTGATTGTATATTTTTTGATAATCCTCGCCAAAACCGAACCCGCTTCCCGCTATATAGATGATTCCCATTTGGTTGGAGTCCTCCGGCTGATAAACATCCATAAGCAACGCCATTCCCGAAATCATACCATAAACAACATTTTTTTGTTGTCTGACTTTGCCATCCTACGCCATCACATTGCTTAAGATGATGGTTGTGCATAAATGAATCCTATTATTTTTTTCATTTTACCTGAAATTCCGAGTGACCGGTCTGCCATAGGAAAAAGCTCACAACGTCCGCCATAGCTTCAAAAGCCGTCGTTTTGGTATCGCCCATACCGTGCCCTGCCTCAAAATCGACCGCGAACAAAACAGGCCTGTCCGAGGCATTTGCCGCTTGGAGCCTTGCCGCAAATTTGGCGGGCTCCCAAATAATGACCCTCGGATCGTTCATGCCTGCCGTAACTAGGGTGGCCGGATACTTTTCCCCGTCCACGATATGCTGATAGGCATCCATTTCATAGAGGGCTACACATTCTACCGAATCTTTGACCGTTCCGAATTCTGAAATATTGGGAGGACCGTTCGGGGTAAATTCCATTCGCATTGCGTTCATGCACCCCACTTCGGGTATGGCCACTGCAAAAAGGTCGGGACGTTCGGTCATGGCCCTTCCTATAAGGATACCACCGGCGCTCCCACTATAAATGGCCATTTTCTTTGGGGCACTATATTTTTCGGCCACAAGATATTCGGCGCAGGCAATAAGATCCTTCCAAGTATTCGGTTTGGTCGTCTTTCTCCCTGCTTGGTGCCAATGATCGCCCAATTCCCCGCCTCCCCTTACATGGGCCACGGCAAGAATGGCACCTTTGGTGGTAGGAAGCAAATAACTTGAGCTGAAAAAGGGTGCAATTGACATACCGTATGCCCCGTATCCAAGAAAAAACACGGGATTGTTTCCGTCCTTTTTGAGGTCTTTGTGATGGATCAATGACAAGGGTACGAAAATGCCGTCATGCGAGGGCACCATGATTTCTTCCACAATTAGATCGGCATATTCCGGATATGCGGTCTGGGATGAAAGGTTTTCAAGAAGAAACTCCTGTTCTTTTGTAGAATAGCGATACCGCTGGTAATCTGTGGTCCAACCACTTATAGAGACCCATAGGTCGGGATAAGCTGCTCCTTTTGAACTGATCACAATAGTCCCTGCCACCTTCGGAAGTTGGATCTGTACCGCTTTTTTCCGACCTTTTGGAAGAAGGTACAGCTCTTGCTCTACCCCGTTTTTTGACACGGTATAGAAAAGTCCTTCACTGGTTAGCACAAATTGTACAATTTTGCCCTCGGTACTTTCGGGTACCGTTATCTCGGCATTTTTCAGATTTGGAGCAACCATGGTGGTTTTCAATATCTTAAAGTTCGAGGCATTTTTAGGGGTATATACAAATAGGGAGTCTTTGGTAGGTTCAAAATCGTAAACTTCGTCCTGAAGCGTAAAAAGTGGTTGCCACTGGATTATTTCGGAATCTATTTCAGATGCAGGGGCCACAAAGATTTTCATGCGTGGGTCATCTGTAAGGGCAATGGCAAAAAGACGGTCGCTGCTCTTGTCATAGTGAACCATGGCGTACTCTTCTTCACGAATATCGAGGCCTGGATATTTCTGCTTGGAAAAAATCTCCCGATCATTGTCCGGTGATCGGCCAACGGTATGAAGAAAGTTCTTGCTGTTCAATAGGCGTTCCTTGTCGTAAATATCGCTCGAATTCCACCTTAGGTATAAAAAACGGTTTTCGTCCAACCAAGATACTTCGGCATACCAACAACGGTCTATGACTTCCGGATATAGTTTCTTGGTCTTGACGTCCATAATCAACAGTTCCGAGTTTTCGGATCCGTTCGGGGCGATCTCAAAGGCTAATTTTGTGCCCTTAGGTGATGGGTGAAGTAACGAAATGACGTATTTTAAAGTGTCTCTTTTATAGTTTTCGGGGTCAAAGAGCATAATTTCCTCTCCTGTAAAACCGTCCCTATAGAACAGCTTTCCGGTCTCATCTTCCGGGGTTTCCTTTAGATAGAAATACTTTTCGTTATTGGTGACCGTTAGTTGATAGGCTCTTACGCTTCTTCTTCCGTCGAATTCCCTCAACTTATCGATGAGGCCCCTCCTCCCCGGAATGTTGTTCAGTACCTTTCGGGCATAGGCGGACTGAAGCTTTAGCCAATTTGTGAAGGTGCTGTCCGAAACGTTCTCCATATATCGGTAGGGATCATCCACTTCCTTTCCGAAATAGGTTTCCGTTATCATGGTAACGGGTGCCAAAGGTGGCTTTTGGGATTGGTCCGATGGTTCAGTCTTGCACCCCCATAACAGTAGCGAGGTAAGGAAAAAGATCTTGAATTTTTTCATAGTTCGGATTGGATTATTTTATAGAAGCTCTGTAGGATTTTCCTTAGTTCTTCAATAATGGAACATATTTCAATTATTCATACCGCCATAGCATCTGTCATTATAAAAACCTGAGTAAAACATGGGGGAACAATAAAGTTCGGTGCACAGGGACATGGCCTTCAATACAGCTAAGGATCCGTCAACCTAAATTATTTCGATCTTATGGGCTTAGGATGGACAAAACCAAATGTATAACAATAAAAAAGTAAAAAATATAGGTATTTTTCCTTAATTTTAAAGGTGTCTCCTCCCAATCATCGTCAAAACAGTATCCTATGTATTCCGAAAAACAAATACTCGCCCCTATAGATTTTGATACCTACCGGTCTTGTTTTGCCCGTGATAAAAGCCGCTTTGACCCAGTAGATTCCCTTACACATTTTGCTCCCCTAATACAGAATTTTGAACGGTTGAACATGGGAAGGTACTTTTGGTTCATAGTGGATTTCCCTGAATGGGAACACTGTGCCGCAGGAGGGGACGTGGAAAACCTCACCCCTTTCAGCACCTCGGAATTTTCGCAAATGAACCAATCGCTGTTACATGCGGCAACCTACCCCGAGGATACGCACAAGGTATTGACGTTTAGTCGTTTATGGGTAGATTTTTATGAGAAGTACGGGTATAGGGCCATGCGGGACTTTAGTATGTCCCTGATTTTTCGCATGATGAACGCAAAAAGGGAGTTTTATTGGATCATGGTACAATACCCCGATGCGCTTTTTGATGACCACGGAAAAATGGTGTACTCACTCGTGCTCGTAACGGACATTTCACATATCAGGCATGATGGGGTCGCCATGATGAACGTAGTTAATCATAAAGACCATACGAGCCGGCAATTTTTATGTATGGGAGAGGATGTATCGTCCCATATGGAAATTACACTGCCCTCTTTGACAAGGCGGGAAGAGGAAATTTTACGCTTATTGGCAAAGGGACATGGTAGCAAACAGATCGCCTCGCTGCTACACTTGTCCGTCAAGACTGTGGACAACCATCGTCAGAACATGTTGCACAAAACAGGATCCAGTTCCTCTTCGGAGCTAGTCGGTCTTTGCATTCGAACAGGGATTATCTAACTTTTCCATAAACCGAACGATTCAAAATCCAACGATAAGGTTTGCCACATTTTTAATCTTGGGATTTTTGTGGTTTTTAAAGGCATTCAGGGCACAGTTCAGGGGCGTCAGGAACGTAGAATCCTTCCTATATATAGACTGACCACAATTTTTGCATAAACACAACAATTGCGCTTGATCCATAGTGTTGCTATTTTATATTAAATGCCTTTCCCTTATCTGTCAAATAATATTGTTGCTGATGGCTAGTTGATTTATCGGGAATGGTCAATGCTACTAATCCAGTCTCTATAGCTAGCAGTAAATATGTTTTCCTACAACTCGATTGGCAAATCGATATTTTTACATTTGAAGGCTCAGATTCAGTTTTGCTCCCAAAGCGTTGAAAATTCTCATTACAGTTTCAAAAGTCACATTTCCGGTGCTATTTTCAAGTCTTGATATTTGCGCCTTCTTTACTCCAACTAATTCCCCTAATTGCTCCTGGGTCAGTTTTCTTTTCTTTCGGGCAGTTCTGATCATGTCGCCTATCAATTCGAGTTTTAACTCAAATTCATATTCATCCCTTTCTACGGTTCCCTTTTTCCCAATTAAAAGATCCTCAGCCTGGTCTAAAGTGTAACTTTTCATTTCTCTTTATTTTTAAAATACGTTAGCCTAATTTTATCTGCCCTGTCGATTTCTTTTTTATCTACTTTACTGGTTTTCTTTATAATCCCGTGGGTTGCCAAAACCAATGTCTCCGATTTGTCACCTTTATCCCAAAATGCGAGAAGTCGATATTGTATGCCAGAATATAACGTTCTAAATTCCCAAATTTCGTCAGTTAATTTTTTGAAGAATTTTGGGTCGGATTGTTGCTCAGCCCTTCTTATGTTTTGAAATATTTTCTTTCTAGCCTTTAGGTTTTGTTTTTCGACGAATTCAAAAGCCCCTTCTAGTAATATAGTTTCAAATCGTTTTATCATATTGATTTTAAAGCCAAATAAAATACAAATATACAAAAAGTTTCGTTTATTGTAAACTTATGGATCGATTTTTAATTCACCACAACGTTCCTGCTATGATAAATGGCCGTCGATAGACCATGCCCATTCCGATATGTCGACGCATTTTTTTCTTCCCCCATAGACTGACCACAATTTTTGCCTAAACACAACAATTGGACTTGATCCACAATTGCGCTTGATCCACAACAATTGCGCTTGATCCTTAGATACTGTAGAATATGCCTTAAACAAAAAAATCCGACCTATTTTCATAAGTCGGATTTCCGTTTTTGCTCCCCCTCTTGGGCTCGAACCAAGGAGAGTAACCTTTTGTAATCCAACTATTTGACAACTTGTCAACTTAATGGGTAACCGAATTGTATGCCTTATATATAATATTTAATTAAATTAAGTTGCGTAGTTAGTAAATATTATGTCACCACACAAAATTAACTAAAGTGAGAAACTACTAAAATTACATTTTTTAATTAATCCAGAACTTCAGACAAATTAGCTTTTAACTCTTCACCAATATTAGCCATATTTAAGGTTGGCAAGGTAAGTGTAGACATCCCTGATAGGGCTGTCAAAGAAGTAATATAAGCACGTAGATATGGAAAAACTATAGCAGGTGCATTAAGTATAAATAGACTTTGTTTGTAATCTTCAATATTAGCACCTTCGGGATAAGTAAAAATAGAAATGGTACTTAATTTAATATCAAATTTGTCCTCAAAGTCTTTTATCTTAACATCCAGCTTAAGATGAAACTGATTTAAATTAACGAAAATATATCCTTTAGGTGTAAAATGAAGATTGATTTTATACTTTCCAGGCTCATTGAAAACTATATGACTTTCTCTTACTGAAAAGCTTTCAAATTGAATATTTGCATTAGATGGATTACTCACGCTGCTAAATTATATGAATTTACAGGCACATTATATATTGTACCGTCTTCAGGTATATCATAATCCACTTGAAAGTGCGTTGCATTATATTCAAAAACATCCGAAAAACTTGGGCCTTGTAGGTCAAATGAAACTATTTCATCCCACTGCTTATTAAATTCTTCTTGAGACATATTGTCTAAAAGCGCTTTTAATTTTTTTGCTAACGGTGATTCCATAATATTGTAAAATTACGCATTAATCTGGATATATAACGGAAAAGGGATGCAAAAGTACTTCTTTAATATCTATAACGCAAATTTGAACCCTCTGGTTTATAACCATATATTCTTTCTGGTCATCTTTGAAATATAGTTGTACACTGTTTTTATGAAAATCTGCTGCCCTAATCGATTTATAGGGAAAAACTCCATTTTTTTTCATAAACATAATAATATTAGGAACAATTTTTTGCGAAGGGTCTTTAATTTTTTTGCTGTCAACAAAAACTCCTATAATTTCAAGAAGCTCTTGCCAATGTGCAACACATCCTAGTAGATCAAAACATTCCTTAGATAAATCAATTCGACATCTGCCAATAACAAAATTTTTTCCCTGCTTACTATAAGAACCTTTTCCCCAAGCTATTGCCCAATCCATGTTTGTATCCCAAAAATAATAGCCATGACCGAGCCAAGCATCATTTCTTGTGCATTTAAACGGACCTTCAAACTCGATTTCATCAATGTTATCCCTGTCTTCTAATGTTTGATATGCTGTAACTATACTACTCATTCAAAAATTTAGAAGTTAAATAAGTAAAACTTGATGTTCTGCTTACTTCATTATGAGGCAGGAGTAAGTATTTCCAATCTTTACCCTGATTGGCTGTTGTATATTCAGATGCATATTTACAGAATCGTACTGCTGCTGCTTTTTTGGCTAATACAGTTTCTTCTTCCGTTTGGTCTGAGCGCTTTACCTCAACCATATAAATTGTAAGTTTTGTTTCTACAATGAAGTCGGGCTCATAACGTTTAGAATTGTTATCCCAGTAAATTCTGAATTGATTAGGGGCTGGTCTTAACCACTTAATTACTGTTTCATCATTTTCTAATACGAAGGCTAAATCCTGCTCAGCTTTACTATCAAACTTATACTCAAAATGACAAGCCTTTTCAAAACCTCTAAAAACATATTTAGGAATTATATTGATAGGGCTTACTATATCTCGATAATCTTTAAAACCTGCATTTACCAAAGATGAAAAACTCCATTGCTCAATACGAATAAATGGAAAAACTCTAGGGGCTATATAGTCAGCTGAATGCAATACAAAATGCTGTTTCATTTGATTATAAACCTTTTCTGCAATGGCTGTCTTAAATTGGAAAATAGCCTGTGGTAATTCTTCTTCATTAGCAATGTTGTCTTTTATAGCTTCATAGGCTTGGGTTCCCAAATGATATAGTAATTCTGCATTTTCATCATAATCAATTTCTGGATAGTCAATCAATTCAGCAATAATTAATTTTATTGGATTCCCATAAGAACCACTTGATTTTGCTTTTAAAGTTTCTATTTGCCTGTCTTTTAATCCCATGCGGATAATTTCTTGCTCTAAGGCTTGAAAATTGAATCCTGTAATATCTAAATCAAAAGACTTGAACTCTGCTCTTGTTTCGCCTTGCACCAAGTCCATACGAGGTATTTCAATAATGTTCTTTTTGTACTCAGTAACCATTCTGTCATACACGGCTTTGGCTTCTTCTACAATTTGAGCAGCAAACAAATTAGCTTGTCCTTCGGATAGGTTTTTCTCTACTTGGCGGATTACTTTACGTTTTACTTCTTCTTTACTGAGGTCTTCTACTTTACGAACCTCCGGTAATGTATTAAAATCTGGCAATACATTAATAATTGCTTTTTTAGCATCTAAACTATTTTGGGCTTTTTGCTTGTCTTGTGAATTGACAATTACATCAATTTTCTCCTGCTCCTTTACAAAATTTTGCTCCATTATAGGCCTTGAAGTAACTACTACGGTTTTGGTAGTTAAATCTTCTTCAGCTATTTCCACAAAACTCATTTTATTCAATACCGAATTTGGGTCTTGGGCTGCTTCTATTACTGCATTAAAGTTTTCGTGAGCAACAACTGTTAGTTTATCTATTTTATCTACTCCAGTACGTTTACCCTCATAAGGTAATCGTAGTCCTCTACCAATAGTTTGCTCTACTAAAACACCTGCATTCGCAGCACGTAGAGGTACAATGGTGTAAAGGTTGGTAACATCCCAACCTTCTTTGAGCATATTTACATGGATAACGATTTCTATTTCGTTATCTGGACTTTCTAAAGAAACAAACTGCTTTTCAATGTCTTCTTCTTTTTTGGTTGAAGAATCTATCTGTAATACTTTGCCTTTGTATTGCCCTTCATAAAAAGCATCCGTATTAATCAATTCATAAATTTCCTTAGCGTGCGCTATATCCTTACATACCACCAAAATAAAAGGTTTTACTAATTTTACCTCATTGTTTTTAGAATAGACTTCTAATTCATTTTTGGTGTCTTGGTGTATGCTAATAGCATCTTCCAGTTTGATGATTTCTACCTCTCTATCAGATAGCGAACCTTTTTGGAAATTCTTACGGGTGGCAATAGCAGGGTTTTTTACAAACTTACCATCAGACAAGGCTTGGGCTAAAGAGTATTCAAAAACAACGTTTTTAAACTGCTCTCCTTTCTCATCAAAAGGAGTAGCAGTAAGTTCTACTCCTAATACTGGTTTTAGTTCATTAATAGCATTTTTAGAAGCATCTGCATGGTAACGATGTGCTTCATCCATCAAGATTACTAAATCTTCTAAACCTGATAAATACTCCCAATAAGACTGCCCTAGATATTCTGAAAGCCTTTTGATTTTTGGAGCTAAACTCACGCCTCCTTTTCGAGTACCTCTATTATCAGAATTGAACTTAGCAATGTTGAAAATATTAATACGGATTTCTGATTCAGAAAACAATGCCCCTTGTTGCGCATAGTTATCGCCTGTAATAACTACAGGGCGGTTATGTACAAATTCTGAAATACCATTAAACACATATTTGTGATACCCAGGATTCCCAAAATCTTCAATGAGTTTATCGTAAA
Source organism: uncultured Saprospiraceae bacterium (assembly GCA_934699305.1). Classification (GTDB taxonomy): domain Bacteria; phylum Bacteroidota; class Bacteroidia; order Chitinophagales; family Saprospiraceae; genus Parvibacillus. Next base: position 16,638 of record CAKUWM010000019.1, read on the forward strand.
TTGTAAGGTTTGGTGCTAAAATGAAAAAGTTTTTGATGCCTTTACATAAGTACAAATAAGCTACCATAGCACCCATTAATCGGGTTTTACCAACTCCTGTGGCAATAGAAAAAGCAATGGAAACAAAATCTCGCTCAAAGTCCGTACAAGTAGGGAAATGCGCTTTTACCTTTTCTAATTCTTTTATTAAATCTACTTCTTTTTTAAGTTCTAACTCAGCTGTAAGTTGAGCCACAATATCCAATGAATCTTGAAGTGGCTCACGAAGTGATAAGCGTTGTTTTATGTTGTTTGCAATTGTATTCATGTCTGTGCTTTAAAATAATGAAGTTTGGTCGTTAGACTTAGATGCGTCCCTTATGGCTTGTACACTGATTTCTTCAACACCATCATCAGCATCTTTATTACTTTCATCTACAGGCATATTAACAATATTTAGGCTGTAATCTTCTGTACCATATTCACATCTACCCAAAAGCATTAAAGGAATTTTTTTGATGGTAATGTTTCCGAATTTACCTTTACATTCCTTTTGAAAACTTTTACAACAAACAAGCAAGGTTTCCCCAGATTGCATGTCGTCTTTTATACTGTCTAGTGCTTCAACGGTTAGAAACTGTGTAGTTGTAAAAATAAAATCTTGTTCTGAACTTTGCCCTTGTTTCCAATAGGTACTTTCATGGGGTTGGTATTTAAAACCCTCTTGCTTCGCCATAGCTGCTGCTAACATATCTGCATTATACTCTTGACTAATAACCCAATTACCAAACTTATCTTGCTTTAATAAACTGGGTGCAAGGGTATAGAATTTAAAACCGTCACCACCTTGCCAGTTTTGAGCTTTGGTAATACCTGATAAATCTTTACCTTCTACGATTGATCTTAGTCTTTTAAGGCAATGTGTATGTGCTTGTTCGCCTAATTCAATACCGATGTATTTCCTTTTCATTTTATGAGCAACCGCTGCCGTAGTTCCTGAACCTAAAAAAGAATCTAAGACCAAATCACCTTCTTGAGTGGATATATCAAAACATCTTTCAATAAGTTTTTCAGGTTTTTTTCCTTTTGGAAAATCAACACCTCCTTCATTCGCAAGGCCTTCAATAGATATATCAGTCCAAATATCCGTGATAAGTTCTCCTGGCAGCTTGTAACCATCAATATCTTTAAGACGTTCTTTATATGACAGAACCCTTTCGCCACCAATGAAAAGATAATCCATATCATCATTGGGGTGAGTAATTATTCTATCTTTTATTGATTTAGATTTTAGAATTGTCTCCTTACGCTTTAGATATGCTCCACCTGACACTGATGCAGTTCTAAAAACATAATCAGCATTTTCAATTGCGAACATTGCAACTTGTAAATCAAAATCATCTATTTTTTTCTTTGCTTCTCTTGCATTCGTAAAACCTTGATTGTTTGCAATAACATTAGAAATCGTGTCCCACTTCCAATTTTCTCTATCTTCATCAGGGTTAATAAATATATACTTATATTGTGTATCATAACCTTTCTCTATGAATAACTTAGAAGCGTTTAAATTAAACTCAAACTTATTCTTTGCATAGAAAAAGATATGGTTAGCTTGTTTAAAGAGGCCACCAGAAGTACTCTTAAAACCAAAAGGTTTATTTGTAGCATTTATTATTTGATTGATATAATTTGAACGCCCAAATATTTCATCCAATAATACTTTACAATAAGCAGCTTCATTGTCATCTAAATGAACAAACATTACCCCATCTTTCGCTAATAGATTATGAAGTATTCTAAAACGTCTTGACATTAAGTCCAACCAAATTGAATGTTCTACACCATCATCATAATGTTCAAATGCTGCCCCTGTATTAAAAGGTGGATCAATATAAATACATTTTACTTTGCCAGCATAATCTTGTTCCAATGCTTTTAAGGCAAGGAGGTTGTCTCCGTGTATTAGCATATTTTCACTATTGGGGTCGCCATAGCTGTACTCGGGGTTTTCTATTAGAATACGTGGTTCTAGCTTAGGCTCTTCGCCCTTGCCAATCCAAGTGAGTTCTAGTTTTTGTAAATTCTTCTTTGCCATATTATATCATTTCCCATTTTATGGTATATAGAGTACTCATGTTTATTTGTTGTTTTAAACGTTTCTCTACATCGTCTAAAAGGGTTTCTTTTTTATCGTCTATTATGTCTTGCGCTTCATATAGATGTTGCCTTTTTTCACTACGCTTCTTTTCTAAATCTTTAATTACTCGTTGTGCTTTAACTTTAGATTCTAGGTTAAGCATTTTTTTAGCTTCTGCTTTACGAAGTTTAATTTCGGCATCTAAATCTCTAATTTCTTTGTCAAGACTTATTTTCATATCATCTGCCCATTGGTCTAACTTATCCATTTCGGTATCAAAAAAGTCCTTATTTCTATTGGCATTTTCTGATATTATATCTTGGTTTTCTGCAAAGGCTATCTCTTCCAAATGTTTTGCAATATCATCAGTTACTTCAATGGTATGGCTGTTATGCTTTGCTTGAATAGAAAAGAAACGGTGTGCCAAAGAATTATCTATAATATCGCCATTATCTGTTCTACAGGCAACGGTTAAATAATCTTCACTTTCAAAAGAAGCTATTTCAATATGATTTACTTGAAGCCAACCTGATTGACCAACGTATTGCTCTAATGCAGTAACTTTGGTAGGTGTATTAGTATAATCAAACACTAAAGTTTTTGTAGGTGTTTCCAATGCCTTACACGCTTCTAAAATACGTTTTGCAAGTTTGTGTCCAACCCTATAAATATTGGTATCATCAGGCACTTCAATCTCTGATTTTCGTTTGCCTTCTTCTGGCTTTAAAATCATGTAAGGACCTCTGTGGATATTTTCTTGTGGAAACGGATTTTGTGTTAGTCTAAATGCATATTTATCTTCATCAAAAACTGCCGACCCATTTAAATAATATTTGGTAGTAGCCCAAAGACGTTCTTCAAACTTACTAAGATATTCTTTGCTTTGAGTAAGGTTGGTACGCAGTTTTTCTCTAACTTCTTCATCAAAATTTTCAAGTAGAACCTGTCTGGTTTCTTGAATACGTTCAGAAATATCTGGCTTTAGTTCTTGCTGTAAACTATCAAATGCGGTTTGAATTTCATCTGTAGTTCTGCATTGTTGATATATAGTTGCTATTCTTTTTTCAAAATCAACACCATTTCCTATGCTTCCCAAAACTTCATCAGAAGCTCCAAAAACACCATCAAAAAGCCTGAATTTTTCGTCTAGAAGTTCATAAACTCTTTGGTCTGCTGCATTTTTCTTATTAAGAAAATTGATAACAACAACATCATACTTTTGTCCATATCTATGACATCTACCTATACGTTGTTCAATACGTTGTGGATTCCATGGCAAATCGAAATTAACTACTAATGAACAAAACTGAAGATTTATTCCTTCAGCTGCTGCTTCAGTAGCAATCATGATTGTAGCTTCCTCTTTGAAATAATCTACAATTGCCGCCCTTTTATCAGCAGTTAATGAACCCGTTAAAATATCTGTACCTTGATGTTCATTTACATAGGCTTTATATATTTCTTTTGATTTTGGGTCGTTATTAGATCCATTAAATTTGACAACAGTATCATTATAACCACGCTCTTCTAATAAATCAAATAAGAAATCTTGAGTTCTTCTAGATTCAGTAAATATTAATACTTTCTTGTTCGCTCCTAACTTTTGAAGTGCCTCAAATCCTTTTTCCAATGCAGTAAATAATTGTTCTGCCTTTGAGTTTTTTCTAATTTTATTGGCAAGCTCCCTATACCCTTCAAGGTCGGCTTTTTCTTCTTTTAGTTCCTCAATTTCTTGTTCGGTAAAAAATTCTTCCACCACAGAATTTTCATTTTCATCCTCTTCTGACCATTCATCTTCAATTTCTTCAAACGTTTCAAAATCATCATTAATTACTTCTAAATCATTAAACTCATGCTTTTCAACTTTGGCTTCAAGCTTTTTAACTAAAGCATCTAATGTACCATAAATTGCATACGTAGATGAGGCTAACAACTTTCTTAAAATTAAAGTCATTAATTGGCGTTGACTTGATGGTAAAGCATACAACTTTTCCCTTTGCAGGTACTCTGTTACCCACCAGTATAATTGCATTTCATCTTCCCCGGGTGCAAATTCAACTACAATAGGAATTCGCTCTGTATATTTAATGTATTCGAGTACTTGACGCCTTAAAGTCCTTTTGCAAACAGGGTATAACCTATTTCTTAAATCATCATAATTTTCTTGATCTACCAAGCGACTAAATTGGCTTTTAAAGCTTTTTAAATCTCCAAAGATGTAAGGATCAATAAGGCTCACTAATCCGTAAAGTTCTAATATTGAATTTTGTAATGGAGTTGCAGTAAGCAAAACTTTTTTGCAATGCGCCAGAGCATCTTTAATGGCATTACCAATCTTATTTGAAGGCTTATAGACATTTCTTAATCTGTGTGCGTCATCAATAATTACTAAATCCCATTGCATATTTTCAAGATATGGAGCTTTGTTTTTAGCAAAGTGATAAGAGC
>CAKUWM010000020.1 GCA_934699305.1 uncultured Saprospiraceae bacterium
GAACACTACTTATCTTTTTGTGTAGAATCCGACTTTTGACGATGATCAATATCGTTGATAGTTTTGATATTATTTTCAAATGATTTATCAAAAACATCTTTTGTTTTGTCCAACAAAGTGGTAAAGCCATAATCGATTTTTTCTACAGCAGGAAAAATAGCAGAGCTTTCAAATGTCGCCTTGTTGATAATCTTCATCCCCATCAATCGCCCGGAAACAAAGCTTACCAATATTAAAATAAACAAAGAAAGCATCAATCCACCGGATATTTTGGTTATCAATTTCATAGAATTGGCCTTTACCCAGCCTTCTATTTTACGGGACAAAAATCTGTAAATAAAAAAGTCGATTGCAAGGACAAGCAAAAACCCAATGATAAAATATACTAGTGTAATGTTAGTAAATGTATTTTCCATAAATAAGAAAACAATAGGAAAAAGCTTTAAAGCAAGTAAAATAGCGCCGATTACAAGCAAAATTTTAAGCACTACTCCCAATACCCCATTAATATATCCTACATAAAATGCAAGCGAAATCAATAAGACTAAAATTATATCCACTACCATGAAATTCGATTTGCATTGTCTTTATGATAAAATATGTTTTCACAGATGTGGCTCATGCTTTTTCAATTTTATAGTTGTCTTGGTCCATCCCCCACTTTATCGGGTATATATTCTCCACCGGAACAATATCTCAATAATTCATTATGGATAAATGCCTGAACTTGTGTGGCATACTCATCCGGATATAATAAATGCAGATTAGGACCGGCATCTAAAGTAAAATAAAGCGGAACCTTTTGACTTTGCCTCCAGACAGTTAACTGTTCGATAGCAGCTATTGTATTGGGCTTAATCAACAGGTAAGGCGGCTCGGAGAGCATCATCAATCCATGTAAACTATATGCCTCTTGCTCTACCAATGCACCCAATCCTTCTACATCTCCGGATTTCAAGATGGTTGTCAATCGTCTCATCCTTGTATCTACGGTCATATAACGTGTCTCGGCATACGGATTATTGTCCATCAAACCGTGACCAACTGTGGAGGATACACTTTTCTCCTCTTTGCTAATAATCAGAATGTCGTCATGAAAGCCTGAAAATACCGGATGAAGGTGGTGTCCCCATCCTATGGCGTATAAGTTGGAAGAGTTGGGAATGCCGATAGTTTCGCCCCATAGTGCAGCTTTCGAAAAAATTGACCGGCATGCGCTTCCTGAGCCAAGCCTTGCTACATAGGAGGCTTTCTTTTCAAACTCTTCATCATTGGAAAGTGTCCCAAAAAGCTCGTCTTCCAAAGTACACAAACACAAGGCTAAAGCGCTCATAGCTGACGCTGATGACGCTATTCCTGCTGAGTGAGGAAAACTATTGCTGGAAAAAATAGTGAGCTCTATCTGGCTTAAAAATGGATAAATCGGCAATAATGATGTCAAATATCGTTCAATTTTTGATCCAAAAGCTTTGTTTTGTTCATTATGAAACAAAAAATCTACTGAAACGCCCGGCTTATCGCTCATCTTCGGCCCATATTCGAGCGTTGTTTCAGTATATGCAGCGTCCAGTGTGAAGCTCAAAGAAGGATTACAAGGCATCTGTTGTCCATATTTGCCCCAATATTTTATCAATGCGATATTGGAAGGGCTTCGCCAGGTAATCTTTCCGGATCTGACCCGACCGGATTGAACGACTAATTTTGGATTGTGATATTCTTCCATCAAAGTAAAAACTTTCTAAGGGGAAAGGTACTAAAAAAACCGTTAGAACAATGAATTTTTATACAACCAATTGGCATAATTTTTCCATTTTCTTATGATTCCTTTTACCTTTGGCAATCATAATTATTATTTTAGTAAAAATTTGTTTGCTATGCCTAAAGGAATAAAGTTGTCCAAAATTTCTACAAAAGCGCCAAAAGAACTTAAAAAAGGAAAGATTGTAGAGGAGTCCAAAGAATTATTTGACCAAATAGGCCATCTCCAGCATTTATTATATGCAGAGAGGAAGCATTCTGTGTTGGTCATTTTTCAAGGTATTGACGGAAGTGGTAAAGACGGAGCAACTAAAAACGTTTTTTCCGGTTGCAGCCCACAAGGTATTCGCTTAGAGGCATTTAAAAAACCAAGTGAAGAAGAAATGAGTCACGATTTCCTTTGGCGCATCCATTCCAATGCCCCGGAAAAAGGGTTTATCCAGATATTTAACCGCTCCCATTACGAAGATATCCTGGTCCAACGTGTTCACAACTGGATCGATGAGGACAGGGTTCACAAGCGCATGGTCGCTATCAATGCCTTTGAAGAGTTACTGCACTTTGACAACAATACACTTGTCTTGAAATTCTATTTCCACATCAGCAAGGGATACCAATTAAAACAACTCAAGGAAAGGATAGAAAATCCGGCTAAAAATTGGAAACATAATCCCGGAGACTGGGAAGAGCGTAAGTTGTGGAACGAATATATGGATGCATACGAATATGCCATAAACAATAGCACCATTCCATGGCATATCGTCCCTGTAGATGATAGATGGTATCGCAACTATGTCATAGCAGACATCATGGTCAAGGAACTTACTAAGCTCAACATGAAGTTACCCGTATTGGATAAAAACAATTTAATTATTGACAATAAACCTATTTAGATGGCGGCAGACGAGAAGACTCGGATTGACAAATGGCTGTGGTCCATTAGATTCTTCAAAACCCGAAGTATCGCTTCTGATGCCTGCACCGGGGGCAAAGTAAAAATCAATGACATCGCAGCTAAGGCCTCCTCTCAAATAAAGGTGGGGGATAAAATCATCTGTAAGAAAGATCATTTCAACTATGAACTCATTGTAAAGGCTATCATTAGCAAGCGCGTCAGTGCCCCAATAGCAATTACCTGCTATGACAACATTACGCCCGAGGCTGAGTTGAATAAATTTGAACAGTGGTTTGTGGGCAAAGCCCCGACAGAAGTAAGAGATAAAGGCAGTGGCAGGCCAACTAAGCGTGATAGAAGAGACATAGATGAGTTTAAAGACAGGATTTTTGACGAGGATGATTTTAACGAGTACTCCGGGGCAAAGTGAGCCACCACTGCCGGAGAAAAACCAAGAGAAAATGAACACCTACTTGATGGAAACTTCAAATGATACTTCGTTATACTAATAGGAAAATGATTTGACCATTTAATATTCTTCTTTACCTCTACTCTCCAATAGGGGACAAGAAGTGTAAATTGTCAATTTCAAGTTATTTTAGGATATAAGGCTTTATTCCATGTCCACAACAGCCCTATTCATATCTTTATAAACTTCCCACTTATAAATGACTTATTTTGTTGCAAAACTTGATAAATGTAAGTTCCACTTTTGTACTCATGCACAGGGATTGACAATTTATCACCTTTCCAATTATTAACAACTTTTAAGAGCTTACCATTGATGTCGAATATTTTTACATCATAATTCATTTTTCCAAATACTCCTCCTGATAAAACTAGATAGTCAGAAGTTGGATTCCCTTGAACTTTAATGACAGATTGTAAAAAACTTTGATCACTCTTTAATGAAGGTTGACTACCGTCATAATTAAGTCCAAGTAGATAGCCGCCTCCTGTTACTTCTTCATCATCTGCATCAGTTTCATAGTAGAATCCAGAAATAGAGAACAAAAGATCGTCGGAAAAATCAACCCATTCCACAAAAAATCTATATTCTCCATTTACTACAAAATAGGTTTCCTCCACAATATTAAATAGTGTGTCAAACTTTGTTATATAGAAAGTATTAGGACTAAGTAAAGGTAAGCTTGCTTCTTGAAATTCAAATATTGTAAAATAATGATTATTCCTGAAAAATATGCTATTTGAAAAACGAGACACTCCATCAGATTCTGTTGACATTGCAAACTGCGACATTGCTAATTTACCGGAGACTTTCATATTATTATCAATTTCTGACAATCCCCGTCCTGATATATATGAACTTGTACCAGAATCTATGTTATATCTTAATTGAGTTTTTCCGAATCGTATAATTTTGTTTTCATATTGTAATATGCTATTCCATAAAGAAAACAAGGTATCATTATTAGTTGGGACGTATATACCAATGTCAATTTCTTTTATAAAATTAAAATTAGTATCGAATACAAGCTTGCGATAATCATCTAAAATATATTCTAGAGTATTCGTATTTTGATTGTAAATGAATGCGTCACTTTCATATATAAGAAATTTCCTTTCAAGTTTCTTAAATGAAACAAAATACCCAAGATCATCAAATACCATTCCCACAGACTCACTTTCTGCAATATTATTTATAAAATTAATATATGAGAAAACCAAATAGTGTTGGTTAGCATCAGTAGTTCTAAATTGTTCCAAATGTACATTTAAACTATAATACATGTCTAAATTATACGTATTAACATAGCTAATATGATAATCTTCTACTTCCAATCGATCATTAAACAACCTATAGATTAAATAAATATCGTTTGAAGACTTAGCAAAACAAAATGTTTGGATCTTGTCTCCAATTTTATTTCCATAAGCACAAAGGCTTTTGAGTGTATCATTACTTAAATCAATTTTAGAAATAATTTCACCATTATTCTTGCGTTTAATAATATATGTTTCACAATCTTCATCCGGACCATTTTTCAAATCTCTACTATTCAAAATATAAATTATTTCCTCAGTATTAATTCTGTAATTAAAAGGAATATCATGATTCGTATTATAATCTTTGATGTTCGGATAATCGAAAAAGTAACCTTGACCGGATAGAGTTGACCTAAGGACGACAAGTATCAATAAAATGGCGAAATATCTAATCATACATCCATAATTAAATAGGTTCAGGAAAGGTTAGTTTATCATCTTGTTTAGTTGGAATTGAATACATATTACCTATTGTAATGGTATATTGCATCCAATAACTACAGTAAATTCCATAGAGATAATATCTACTGCTTAATAGTTTGAGATAAATTCAATGTTTCTTGTGATCAAGAGTCCACTGAGGAAGAATTGATTTCTATGTCATACGATTACCTATTTAGAAAATACAAAGTAGGCATAAAAAAGGCAGATAATCAAATAATTATCTACCTTTTTTAAAAAAATCACCTAAATTCTTCACGGTTTTGTGATTAATCTAAAGTATCCAAATCAGGTTGAAAAAAACAGCCTGAAAAACATCCATTATATCCATTCTTCCTGCTTTGGATTATCTCCCCAATTATTACTTTCTTGCTGACTATCAGTGAGCAATAATACCAAAATCCAAATAAAACCAACTATTGGAATTAACAATATCAAAAACATCCACCCACTTTTACCTACATCATGTAATCTCCGGACGACTACAGCTAATGAAGGTATGAGTACAAATAATGAGTAAAGTGGCGTCAATGGGCCATACCCTATTTCTGGTATAGTCATCCCAATGATATTCTCAAAACCAATAATAAGTATACTGATAATTAAATTAATCAGTACAAACGTCCAATATTCACGTCTTCTTGCCCTTCCACTAAAATCAGCATATTGGTGCAAACATTTCAAATACCACTTCATGTTTCAAATTTTTAAATTGTAGTTAATAATATTTATTTTAATTTTTGTTATTGAATTAGTCATTTATGACATATACATTCTATATGGGTATGGTTTTGTATAACCATTGAGTTAATCCAGAATTTTGTGTATGGAATATAAATGGCCTGAGTTCAAATTTTTGTGACTTACTGAATTAATCACCATACCATACATCCCGAAAACACTTAATCCTGAATTTTCAGTAGCCTTACCTACTGATTTCTGCCTCCCTTCATTATTGGCTTTTGGAGTATCATCTTAATCCCCGGCAAATGTTCCATCTACATCAACCTCAATTACCATCAAACTTTGCAAGCTACTCTTCATTGCAGGCATTTCCTTCCATTTGAGCATATAATAGGTTTGCTGCCTTGTATATGCCTATGTGTCTTTACACTATTTATATTCTCGCATTTAGGTCACTCTCTTGCTATAATATATTTCTCTCAAATATTTATCACAATCCACATCGAAGGTAAACCACTGTTGAAATTTGAAAATTAATAGACTTTTAAATTTAGTTTTCATTTTAATTTGTTTTATCGAACAATATACTAGTTTTTTTTATATTTTTTACATTATTCAATCTTGCCACTCTATAAAAACAATAATAATACATTGAATTAAATCACTAGTTACCGAAAATCAATAGTCTAAATCATACCCTATTGACAAAATATTTATCAATAGGAGCTAAAATTTACCTTCCTTTTTCTTAAAGTCAATATTTTTGTTAATCTCGAATTCAGCAGTAAAGGTTTTGAAAAACCGCATAATGCTGATTATGAGGGTTAATCCTGATGTACGAATCGTTTCAATGGTTTCTGTAAACTATTGATTACGAGTCGTAAATCGATTCCGCAACTATCTAATGTGGAATTTGGGTTCATTATGTATTTCGGATAAATAAAAACAATTGATTTTTTGATTTAAAAAAATGGAAATTATCTCAAAAATGATTTACTTTGCATTTTTTATAAAACCTAATTATAGGTCATTCATGATTCAAAATTAGACATCTTATGAATTATTCAACTTTTTCCTCCTTCGATTCAGAAGAAGATGTTTTATTAGCGGAAACTACAACTATCGACCAAAAAGAGCTTATCGTATATAACGATGATTTCAATACATTTGAATGGGTAATCAATTGTTTTACGGAAATACTCAAACATACATTTGAGCAAGCAGAACAATTAGCCTATATTATACACTTCTCCGGCAAAGCATCTGTCAAGGTCGGATCTTATTATATATTAAAGCCATTGAAAGAGGCATTAACAGATAAGGGTCTATCTGTTGTGATAGAATGATTTTTAAACATGCCTTCTCAGGAGAATTCCATTTATTTAGTTGAAGATCAGATATTTTTTCACCCACTAAAGGCAAATATTGATGGACTTTTAGGAGTTTCGGATTTTCTCACCTATGAAGATTTGGTGACTGCTTATCGATTTGGGATTTTCCCATTGAATAACCCAACAGACCCAATACTTTGGTGGAGTCCGGATCCACGATGGGTTCTCAATCCGCATAGTATCAACATCAGCAAATCCATGCGAAAGATCATGAGAGACTTACCATGGCAAGTAACCTGTGATACTGCATTTGAAGCTGTAATGAAAAGATGCGCCGAAAGCAGTATTCGTAAAGTAGAGGAGCCATCATGGATAACATCTGATTACATAGACATATACACCGAATTTTATAACAATGGTCGAGGCCATAGCTTTGAAGTGTGGAATTCACAAGGTGGTTTAATCGGCGGCTTATATGGTGTCATCACCGGCAAAATATTTTCGGGTGAAAGCATGTTTTCTGAAGTGTCCAACACCAGTAAATATGCATTTATACTGGCATGCGAGTTTCTGGAAAAGCAAGGTATTGTTCTAATAGACTGTCAAATGCATAGCGATCACTTGGAGAGCCTTGGCGCCTACCCGGTTAGCAGAATGGACTATTTTAATTTTATAAGGACTCACGGCTTCGATGTGCCTGAATTATTAAAAAATCAATGTGAATCATTCAGGCATTTTATGCAAGAAAAAGGCCAATGTTCCTAATTTTATCATGCTAATAGAATAAGCATAATTCCTGTACTAAAGGACAAATTCCTATTTACTTACCTGCCTCTCAAGTCTAGTCTGTTATTCTTTTGCACAAGCATTACGCCTTCATGACGCTTGAGGACATTGATTAGTTGACCTTGTTCGATGGTCGATTTATCAAATCCAACTAAATAAATTCCAGATTTTGAAAGTTCTTGTTTTACAAATAGCTTGTACCGCCAATTATCATCAATGATATCCTGTATTTTTTTGCCTTCATTGACTTGAATAATAAGTTCATCCGGATTGACAGTTTCTGCTTGACTATCTGGCTCCCACCCCAGTTTGCTGATATAAAGTCGCATGGCAGAGGAAAGGTCAGAAAGTGGTTGCGGATATACACCTTGTGTAAATATCTTCTTAGTTACCCCATTATATTCATCAAAAAAATAATATGTAACAGCCGAAAGGTCAACTATATTATTGGTATATGTATGTCCAAATGTATCCAACTTAACTGCATGATACAGATCCATCAATGTATCATACTGACCAGGAGTCAACTTTTTCAAATAATGACCCTGGTAATTGACATAGCTTTTCCCATTCATTCTGATGGTAGAGTCACTGAGAAAAGAAATTTCATATACAGCACAACGCCCATAGCATGGTCCGTTGTCAATGGTAAAATATTTGTGCACTGTCGGTTTATCTCCTTTTGCGGTATCTAACGTTTTAACAGTTGTCTTACAAGCTATTAAAATGATAGGAAGCATCAAAAGTATTCCAGGATTTCGATAAGAAAAGAAATATTTATTCATAAATAAATAGTTTTAATGTGGTCTGATCATTCGCCGATTTAATTCGTAAAAAATACATTCCGGCTGCTATAGTGCGATTATACTGTAAATTAAACTCACTTTGGGCAATTTTAGTATATTTTTTTATTAATCTTCCTGATTCGTCGAATAATTCTATGTGCAAAACTTCATTTAATCCTTCACTTTGGATGAGTGTAATCTCCTCATTTACCAAGGTATTCTTGAGTCTTATTCTATCCTTAAGCGGACGTTTTGACACTGTATCCGAACTGCATTGAGTGTTTTGATTCAATAGTCCTTTTCGGAAATTTTCTAATACTGCTCGCATCCGCGCCCCTTGACCTTTTGTAAAAAAATACATACAAGCATCGTCCGCATAATCCATAAAATTCATAAACATATTGGACGTCATACAAGATATCTGTGGATAATTTGGGCAGCCATAGTGTGGTGTGCCTTGTAAGGGTGTATCTTCCACGAGATCGTCACCACATCCGCTTGCATTTTTTCCCCATAGGTGGAGCAAGCCAAAGTAATGGCCGACTTCGTGGGTTGTTGTACGCCCCATATTATATCTTCCATTGGGGTCGATCAGGTCTATATTACCGAAGTTGGCAAAGTTGATAACCACTCCATCTTCTTCAGGCAATAAGATATTGTCAGGACCTGTAGCATAACCAAGATATTCATCCACTCGACATACCCAAATATTGAGGTATCGATCTGTAGGCCAGGCATCCGCTCCACCCAGATGCGTATGATGAATCCGCTTACGCCCTTGTGCATCCGTCTTTAAACCGATATTGGAATAGGTAGTCTCATTATAAGTGATGCCGGTAGTTTGATTGCCGTCCGGATCTTTATCTGCTAAACAAAACCGTATGCCTACATCTTGATAAGATTGTGCAAATTCTTCCGGAATCGTTCCGGGGATGATAAGATGAGCAAAATCAGCATTGAGCACTTCTATCTGAGACTTGACCTTGGCTTCTGAAATTTTCTCATCAATATTGAAATATACGACGTGGACTACAACGGGAATGTACAGTACATTACGCAATCGAATGTCATCTAACCTTAAACCGGAAGCAATGAGTGCTTCATTTTCGGCGATTTTGGCCTGGTAATTGGGTATCTTCTCAAGAGCAGCAGTAACAATATAATCCTGACCACACCTTTGTTGCGCCATAGCAGAAAAGCTTTGTCCAAGCCAACATATCAGAAACCAAAAGACCAAAGGAGCTTTTTGCATGTATTTTCATTTCATCATAATTGTACAAACTTACAACTTAAACCCGAATTCTACAGTAAAGGTTTTGAAAAAGGGTATAGTGCTGATTACGAGGGTTATCCCTATGTGAAAGTCGTTTCAGTGGATTCATCAAACCATTGGTTATGAGCTGTACATCGATTCCCCATTTGTCTATTGTGGTTTGTGGGTTAAATCGTTGTAGTCAAAATGAGAAGGTGAATAACTTTATGTATTAAAAGATGAGCATCAGAATTCTTTCCCTCTAATAAATATCTTTGAAATAGGGTGCTTTCCATAGGAATAAGGGAAATAGGCCAGTGACGGCATAGGTTCTGTAAGAATAAAGCTTGCTTGTTTTCCGACTGTTATACTTCCCAACTTGTTTTGCAATTCCATGGCAAATGCACCATTGATGGTGGCTGCATTGATGGCCTCTTCGGGAGTCATCTTTAGGCGGATGCATGCTAATGACACGATCATATTCATATTTCCGGAAGGTGCTGTACCGGGATTATAATCGGATGCCAATGACAGCCGGGCTCCTGCTGCAATCATGTCGCGTGCTCGAGGATAAGGAATACCCAGGAAAAAAGCGCAACCGGGCAGCATAGTGCCTATTGTTTCAGATTGGGACAAGGCAGTAATAGAATGTTCGTCCATTTCTTCGAGATGATCGACGCTGACAGCATGATGTTGGACACCGATTTCTACGCCACCGGACACTGCCAGTTCATTGGCATGGATTTTAGCCTTCAACCCGTGCTTTGCTCCTGCTTCAAGGATTCGACCCGTTTGCTCAGGTGTAAAGAATCCTCTATCGCAAAATGCATCTATATAGTCAGCCAATCCATGATCTTCAATATACGGCAACATTTTATCAATAATCAAATCTATGTATCCATCATGATTGTGAGCAAACTCCCGTGGGAAGGCATGTGCACCTAGAAAAGTAGCTTTTACCGGAATTTCATTTTTATCTTTCAGGCGTCGAATGACGCGTAGCATTTTCATTTCACTGTCGAAATCGAGTCCATAACCGCTTTTTATTTCTATGGCGCCGGTGCCCATCTGCTGTACAGCTTGAAACCGCCTGTAACTCACATCAAACAATTCTTCTTCATCCATGGAACGTAGCTTATCCGCAGAATTCAGGATACCACCACCTGCAGCAGCAATTTCCTCATAGGTGCGCCCATGAAGTCTCATCTCAAATTCTTTTTCACGACTTGTGGCATGTACCAAATGTGTATGACTATCACACCATGCCGGCAAAACATCGCCTCCACCGGCATCTACGAGCTTGCTTTGTGGAAATTCCTTAAAACGCTGCATCTCGCCTATATCTACAATAACACCATTGCGTACATGGATATATGCATCTTCCAAATGTGGCAACATATCCAATGACCTGCCCACAATGGGTGCATTGACATCATCTTTGTAGCAACCCCATAACCGATTGATATGAATTATACTTAGGTCACCGGACATCATTCTATGGGTTTAATAAAGGAGTTGATGCCGGCGGCTGCCAACTTAGCAATAAAATCACGAGCTTCTTGCTCAGTGTAATATTTTCCTGCAATCACTTTATACAAGATTTTATCCGGCTGCTTTACTTCTTCTATATACGCTTTTCCTCCTTCATGGATAATTTTATCTACTAATGTCGTAGCACTTGTATGCGCACTGAAAATTCCGGCTTGAACCAAAAATTTATAACTTCTGGTAGGAGCTTCGTTGCTCTTGGTAGATTCAGCTTTTGTTGTTGCAGTGTCTGTAATGTCCGGTGTTGATTTAACTGTTGGGCTGGAAGGGGCGGGAGTTGTGGGTTCAGTGTCCAAAACTTCTTTTGCAGGCTTTTCAGGCTCTGTTGTCGCAACAGGTTCGGTTATTTTAGATTGACTTGCAGTGGATTCGCTTGGCGAATCAGGTGTTTTGTCTTCAACATTCTTTGCATCATCCGGGCCGCTATATCCCGTCCAGGAATCAACCGAAGTCGCCCATGAATCATCCCGAAAGTCGGCGGTTTTAGAGTAATTGGAAGGATTGGTATAAAATTGTAAAAACTCGATGAGCTTCTGTTTAGCCATACCGTGATTGGCTCCGGCAATTAATTTCCCGGTTTGATCGATCAATGCCAATGAAGGAATGCGAGACAATTCCCATCTCTTCATCAAGATCTTGCCATCAAAGTCAGCCTCATTGGCCGGTGCGATGTGATAATTTTTATTGATAATATCCTTGACCTCCGGATCATTATACACTACTTGTAAATTATAAGCACTGCTCTTACTTCTTTCGTGATAAAACACAATGATATTCAACTTATTGTCTTGAACTGACTTTTGGCGAGCATCCAAATAATTTTTGCTAAAATACACCGGAATTTGCGCCTTGACAGCGTGTGCAGCGAATGCCAGAAACAAGAAAAAACACAATATACGCATACAATTTGTTTAAATTTGAGGCTTTGAGAAAGGCAATCTTCCTAAGCCGACAATGAAATTTATACAAAGATATATTGGGTTACGTTAAAAAAGAAATTTTTACTAAAATATATTAAATAAATTTTACATATATACATTGCCTGACACACAAATCACAACAATACAGTACGCACCAATTCAAAGGCTTCAGCATATTGCTTTCCTATCTGTGTGCCTCTCACTCTCGCCAGGGATCTGATAAAGTCAGGGTCCATATAGTCCCGACCTTCCTGAGTTACATAAGCACTTAGTGCGGATATTTTTTTTGCAATATGCCTTTCTTCAAGCACAATAAAAGCATTTGTTTGAAAGTCGATATTATTCCAAATCAGTTCGTAACCGTATATTGTTCTGGTTTTAAAAGCCCTCATGGCTTCGTGAGCGATGGTACTATGATCCTGATGAATATCGCGGCTTGAAGGTACAAAGATGATATCAGGATTGATTTCATTGCGCAGAACCATCATCAATTCGAGTATTTCCTGGCGCACGTAGTTGAGCTTGCGCACTTCGTATTTATATACAAATAAATTTTCCGGTTTAATGCCAAGGAGGTGAGTTGCATGACGCACTTCAACTTCCAATTGATTGGATGGATATTGCGTGGGGACAGATTTGTCGGCAGTAGAAAAAGCAATGTAATATACATCAGCGCCTTCTTCAATGGCACGGGCAATGGTTCCGCCGCAACCTAATTCGCCATCGTCCGTGTGTGGCGCCAGGATAAAAATCTTTTTATTGAAAAACATAATATCAAAGGTAAGAAATTCTGCTATCGAATGAATTATTTATCTGAATATTGATCGTATTCTACACAATTCATTGGCTATTCTTTTTTGAATCATTCAACCATACAATAAGAATGTTTTATTATCCCATCACCCCTTTATCGCAACGATTTTACGGAAAAAGTGTACACCATTTCGCTCAATTTCCAAAATGTACACTCCAGAGGGAACATCCACTTTGAAGACTTTGCCTTCAGAGAGAACGCTTCCTTTGATGTATTCCTGTCTAAGTGTGTGACCTTGTGTATCCATTAGTTTAAGCCGATAATCTTCATCCTTTTCGGCTGTCTTCATTTTTACGGTAAACTGTGATTTAAAAGGATTGGGATATAATATACACCCATTATCCATATTTTCCATATCCTTATTTCGTATCGTTTTATTTCCCAATGGCAAATTAAATTCCGGACCGCCGGTATTGAAATAAAATTCGCCCAATCCGACCGTTTTGAGCTCCAGGTAATAACCTTCTTGATAGGGTGTTAATTGGGTAGATTGATAATTTTGAAAAGAAGCAACAGCACTTACTTCATTGCCAAATAAACCATCATTATTTTCGGATATAATCCTGGTCACACCCAATTGATATCCATTCTGTGGCTTATGATAAATGCTGTCTGCATGCATGAGCCTTTCTACTTCTTCATCGGTAAAATAGAAGCGAACTTGAATAGAATCTTCTATATTCTCCATAGAATTGATGGAAAAACTCCTGTCCAAATAGTACTGCACTCCATCATGTCTTTGCTCAACATCGTGATTGAAGTAAACACCTAATTTCAATTCACGAGCATTAGGAGTGGCAGACCTTACAGAAGCCACCACACTTCCACCGATCATGATATCCTGCCACGTCGGCAAAGCCGTAATACTTCCTGTACTGTCCTCACCGATATAGATAGGGGACCCGTCATAGATATGTATGTCGTCAATGGCAATCCCACCCAATTGGACATTTTCATCCGAAAACAGAGAAAATCGAATACGAACCTGAGTGGAATCCAACATGGAATCTTTGGGTATGGCTATTCCTGTTACGTGCCAATAATCATAATGACCATCCCATGATCTTTCCCGATTATACCAATGAAATCCCGAATTATAGGTGCCCAAAATTTTCCAGTCAATACCATTTTCTGAATATTCAACCATACAACTATCAAATCGGGTTTCGATCTGATACCAAAAAGAAAAAGATAGATTAGGGCTTTGCAGTCGGCTCAAGTCGATGCATGGCGAAGTAAGATAAGACTTTTCAAAGCCATTGTACCTACCGGTTGAAGAAGTAACCATCGCATACTGACCATTGGCTGCGACATCCAACAGTTGCTTTTGCGGCTTTGCCCTAATCCAGGAAGGTTGATAACCTGAGACCAACCAATGGTTATCGTCTTGTTCAAAGGTGGCTAAATATGGAAAGTCCTGAATATATGTGTGATTATATACTTTATACTGCAATAAAGAGTCATTTTTTCTATAGGTATCTCCATCCGTATCCAACCATATATCTATTGTATGCTGTCCTATAGATGACAAGTCAAGGGCAGGCGTGCTCACGGTGCGAAGTTCACCTCCGGCGAGATTCAGCACTTCCTGAGGTCCATACAGAACACCATCCACCATGTACCAAAGCCGGGACTTGTCGATATGCAAGGAAGAAGTATTTTCGACTTCGATGACGAGATGACTCTCATTGGTTAATCCACATGAATTAGGTACAGGAAAGCTGATTTTACTGACTTTAGTATCCTGATTGGTTAGATAAATATACAACTCATCATAAGAAAAGCCACCATAACCGTTGGGATTGCTTGCCGGACTATAATCCGTTTGTTCAATTTTGAGTTGAGTAGAAGTGGAAAAGGATTGTCCTGCCGCGATGAGTGCTTTACTCAACTCAAGTCCTTTCAAAGTAATATAAACGCCATCGGGATTTGTCTGAGATGTAACATCATACAATTGCACCCATTCTTCCTGATCTGAACCTCTGAGCCAAAGGGTGGATTTGCTTTTGTTTTCTAAAAATGAGGCATTGTGACAAAGATACGAAATATCCATTTTTACATTATCCAGCGTAGAATATTGGCTTAAATTGAATGTAAATAGTGCCTGATTATTAACAGCTGCACCGGCATATCGGCTGTCTATGGTGAGAGCCCCATCTCCTGCCATATAAAAGTCAGACATAACCTGACTTCTTGCCCTTCCATTTTTATTATTGGAAATAAAATCAACTTCATTGAGTCCCAAAGCGCCTATTTCTCCATTATGAGCTGTTTGCCTGCCTAAATTATCGAAGCCCAAATGATAGGTATCCGGCAAGTTGAATGCCAGCGTCAGTGCATTGTTTCTAAGTTGATGTATCTTTATTTCCACCTGGTTATCGCCGCTGTATGGTGGGTCATAGCTCAGATCTATTGCAGTACTAAGGAGGTATTCGCCCGGTTGGGATACATCTATTCCCTGGTCAAACGTAATAATGATGGAGTCGCCCGGTGCAAGAGTATCTGCAAATAACTTCGCTCCTTGGACATCCCCCAACCTAAAGCTAATCTTAAATTCTGTCGCCGGTTCACTTCCTTTATTGGCCACTAAGATGCTTACCTTCTCATGATCTGTCAATGCAATGGCTGTCCCTTCACGTCCTATGGGTGTCGGTGACAATATGGACAAAATTGCAACATCTTTTAGTCTATCGCAATGAAGACCGGTTGGCGTCACTGATAATGCCAGCGTCCTTTTTCCCTCACTTCCATCATTTAAAACGGCAGATGCACTTACCCAATATTTCCTTGAAGGGTCAAGGTCTTTTAAAACAAAAGTAGTATCGGAAGTATAATCTACTTTTTGCATGTAATTACCATTCTTGTAATAAATATTGTATCCGACGGCACCGGTGACCGGTGCCCATTGCATGTCAACTTCTCCTCTACATCCGGCATTAACCTTGAAGTTGCCCGGAGGCGGACAAATAGTAAATAAGCCGGATGTATCTCCTTCCATTTGACCCGAAGAAATCATCCATCGTGCCTTACCGGTACTAACCTGAGGAACTACATAATAATGCGTACGTAAGCTATCCGCTTTGACGCCAATAACCTGCCAGGTCTGACCGTCATCGAAGGTAAGGGAAACAGTAGTAGAATCGCCTGTATCATAAGGGCTTTCCCATTGCATATAAATAAATTCACCCGGAATAACTTTTTCACCGCCAAAGGGTCCTAAAATTTTCATTTTCATGCTCTCCGTTCTATAGCATACAGCATACTGTTGTGTTCCAATTATTTTCTTTCCTTTGACCACTATGGTATATTCACCCGGCTCAGGGTTCAGAATACTTACCTGTTCGAGGTTATTTAATGTATCAATCCCTCTTACTGCGGGATCTAAAGCATGAGATGAAGAAGGATTCAAAGTCCAAGGAAGGAGATCTCCTTGTGGACTTTTTACTAATATATCCAAGTCATTGATCAATTGCCGAGTGACAAGCGAACTTCCGGGAATATCCGTCCAAGCCAGTGTAAATACGGCTTTAGCCTGATTAGGAGGAATGAGTACGGTAAAGCTATCGGTTTGATTTTGCACCAATAGACCAATTCTGTTACGATCAGAACCGGCATCATTGGCGGCCTTCATGGTATTGACCTTCCCGTAACCATTGGAAAATTCGGGGCCTTCACCCAACAAGTCGTCTGCAGTATTGATTAATATGGCTTTTATTAATGAGGCTATGGGATAAAGTCCACCATGAGCCTTCTTATAAGCCTCCTGCATCAATGCCACTGTTCCCGTAACACTTGGAGCGGACATGCTTGTACCTGCTGTCGTATAGTAATTATTGTCTCCACTGCAGCTGGTAACATTGGTTCCCTGAGCCACTATCTCCGGTTTGATGCGTCCATCATCTGTCGGTCCTTTGCAGGAAAACTCAGTCACAGGGGTGCCTTCTCGCCTCCATATCGCGCCTACTGTCAATCCATTTTTATTGCATTGAGGTCCGGAAAGTACGGAATTTAACCCGGGAATAAGCGAATCACAGATAATCGTACCGCTATTGCCGGAAGCCCATACATGCAGCAAATCAGGAAACAATACCGTGCTTTGATCCGACTCTTCACTAAAAATATTGTATTCGCCCATAGAATTACAATCAATATTCTTCTCCAAAACGGCATAAGAGTTATTTGTCACTCTGACCTCAAAGTCTTTATAAAAAGTGTTATCCCTACTTATAATATCGTAATAATCGGTGTTAATCAGTTGAGCTTCATTGGCAACGCCCCGATGTTTTTCCTGAATATTACCGGCGCCAATCATCGTTCCGGCAGTATGTGGTGCGTGTCGCGTCATAGAGTCTAACCCTAAATCAACCACCCTGTCATTTAAATCAATATGTTCAAAACCTCCGGTATCACCATGTCCTATGGTTATGCCCCTGCCATTAAGTGCGAGTCCACCCAGTTGGAGGTCGGCATTAGCGCCCTGTATGCCTTCAAGGAACCGCACATGAAAATTGATGGGTGTACAATTCCTGACATTGAGTGCAATAGACCGGATTCTTGTTTGGGCAGCCAAGGCCATTACTCCTGCATGATCGCCACTGATGACGGCAAAAGTCATGTTCCCTACATTGTGTATTGATAAAATAGAATATGGAAAGACCAACTTTTGCAATTCTTCAGAAGAAAAATGACCATATAAACTTATTTTTAATTCCATTTTTTCAATGTCGGACGATTCCAAAATCCTTTTTTCGACTTTCAAAGAAGGAGGTATATCAAATAAAACAGATATCCGATTGTCCTTTACCCAATTTTTCAACTGTGAGTCATTTGCCATAACGGCATAATTTTCATCACCTAATAAATCGACAATTTGCACTTGATACTCATTATCCTTCAACCATTGATCTCTTGCATCTTTATTCGAAAATTGAATCCAGATAACATCAGCCATACCATTTCGACTATTTAGGGAGGCGTCGTTAATATCATACTTTTGAAGCGGATTAAATAATCCACGAGAAGTATGAACGGCACGAATATCCTGAGCCTGAATCGATATAGAATATATCAAAAACCAAGAAATACAAATAGTAAAAAGTGACAATCTCATATCAATCAATTTAGTCAATCAATAAATATGAATAAAAATACAACAAATATGGAAAGAAATAAAAAAACAACAAACTTGATTGAGGGGCAACCTAAAATGCCGCTATTGCAGTGGGTCGTTCTATCCAAAAGGTGGTGTCAGGACGGTATCTGTATTCACACCGGCTAGTCTGAGGAATAGAAGCTCATCACGTAATACCAATTTGACTATGGATACCGAAAGGATGTCTGTAATAGACCCATTAATGGAAAAGATATATTGGACTATTTAACTTTTACAATTCGTACAACCAAAAACAACCAGTTCATATAAGACTTACTTTCAAGCGCCTTATCACCACCTTTTCCACCAAGATGAGGTCTCCATAGAGTGAAGACCGGTTTCCCCGATTGGTTTGGTTCGGGACGGGTTGTTCAACACCGTTTTCATTGTTGGTCCTTCGGACGCAACGAAAACGGTGTTATTATGCACAGGGTTACATTTCAAAAGTGTCAGGGAGAATGTTTACTTATGGCAAATTACTATACCGAAGCCGGGAGCATTTAATTTTTTTAATTCTGTCTTTTTAAAACCTGCTCTATTTGTAAATGTATCTATTTCGGACTTTGAGTAGGTTTTTCCACCTGCCTGATGAAGCAGGTTTAATGCCATGTATGAAGTGGTTGCTTTTGACATTTGTGAGCTTCCACCTATGCCTTTAATCTGGTCAAGGATAACATACATTCCTCCGTCATTAAGCGAGTTATAAGCCTTTTTAGCTAATACTTCATTCTCATTGGGATTTAAGCCATGAATAATATTAAAAGCAAGAATTATGTCAACACCTTTTGGGAGTTCATCTTTCATAAAGTCGGAGGGAGAAATGCAACACTTTGTGAGGCGTTGTATTTGGCAATGCACTCATCAGCATATTTTTTCACAGGAGGCAGGTCAACGAAGGTTCCGTTCAAATTGGGGTTTCGCTGACAAAGTTCAATGCTGTATAAACCATGCGAACCTCCCAAGTCAAGCAATTTAGTATATGTTTTGGCAACAGGTATTTTTTTGGCTACTTCTTTGTAGTTTGTTCTTGAAATGTCAATCATAGCCCTTGAAAACAACTCCCATTCATAATCTGTCATTTCTTCCAACATATTCGATTGTGGTCTTTTGCCCAATCGGATTGTTTCGTCTAAATGAATATAGCCTTTATACAAATAATCGCAGAATAAAATAAAATATCGAAAATTACTTGGTGATTGTTCCGATAAATTTTTGAATCCTCTTTTGGTAAAGGCATACGCTGTCCCATCTTTTTTCACATACCCCAAGGCATCTAAACAGTCGAGAATTAATTCAGCACCTACTTCACTCACATTAGCTCCTTTTGCAATACTTTTAACATCCTTAAAATCCATAGTCAGTTGATCTGCAATTTATAGTTTAACGGCACTACCCAATGCAAAACCCAAGCCTACCGAAGAAGATGCATCAGCAAACGGATGAGGAATGATGTCATTCGACAAAAGTATTTTTTCGATTAATGAAAATTTGTAAATCATGTGGTTACTTTTTTATTAAAAATAGTACCAAAAGTATCCTATGAGATGCAGTGAAAATTGTATAATTCGGACATTTTTATCATACTATGATATGGCCCGGATATTCCACATTCGCATCACGATATTGTTTGGGAGTAAGATTTGTATATGACTTGAACTCATGAATAAAATGCGATTGGTCGTAGTATCCTGCTTCATAACCTATTTCGGTGAGCGTTTGCTTTGAATGACGAAGAAGATGCAAGCAATAAAGGTATTTAGTCGTGCCTTAAAAATATAAATTTAATTTTTAAAGAGGCAAAAAATAGGAACTAAAAAGACCAATTTATT